>JANYDX010000395.1 GCA_025363395.1 Verrucomicrobiota bacterium | reverse complement strand
AAAAATCGGCCGCGAAGTCGTCGCCACCCGCGAGCCGGGTGGCACGGAAATCGGTGAACAAATCCGCAACATCATCGTCCATAATTCCAAGGGTGACGAGATGTGCCCGGAGACGGAACTCCTCCTTTTCACCGCCGCCCGCGCCCAAGTCGTCCGCGAAGTCATCGCCCCCGCCCTGCAACGCGGCGCGATCGTGCTGACCGACCGCTATCTCGATTCCTCCACCGTGTATCAGGGAATCGCCCGCAACCTCGCCCCGGGACCGGTCAATGAGATCAACCGTTTCGCCGTCGGCAATGTCATGCCCGACCTCACCATCGTCATCGATGTCCCGACCGATGTCAGTCTCGCCCGCATCCGCCAGCGCGCCTCCGACCTGCCCGACCGCATGGAGCGGGAGAACATCGCCTTTTACACCAAAGTCCGCGAAGGCTACCTGCTCCTGGCCCAGCAATGGCCGGAGCGGGTCGTCGTATTTGATGGCACCTTGACGCCTGAGGCTCTGGACAAAAAAATCTGGAACGAGGTCCAAAAGTACCTCGGATAAATTTGTTGAACGCCGGGGTACTCGTCCCGCGTTATTTTCGATCTTACCATGTCCGCCGTTCCACTGCCCTGGCCGCCCGCGCTCGAAGGCACCCCGACTGTCGCGGTTATTGAACGTGCGCTCCAGCGCGGGCGTCTGGCCCACAGTCTCCTGCTGCATGGCGAAAATCTGGGCACTCTCGCCACGGTCGCCCACGCCATCGCCGACCGCCTGCTGAACGATCCCCGCCAGCCCAGCCAGTACTTCCCGCCCAAGCAGCACCCTGACTTCCACGCGTTGCGTCCCGCCGGCAAGATGCGCCAGATCGGAGCTGATCCCACGCGTGAACTGATCGGGAAGATCCAGATTTCCGCCACCATTTCCGTGCGGAAGGTTGCCGTGATTTATGAGGCGGACAGGATGAACGTAGCGGCCTCCAATATTTTTCTCAAAACCCTCGAGGAACCCACCCCGAGCACGACGATTCTGCTGCTCACCACCCGCCCCTACTCACTGCTGCCCACCATTCGCAGCCGGTGCCTGCATTTTCGTTTCACCGACGCCGGGAGCGGCGCGCTGGCCGATGCCGATGACGCCACCCGCGCACTTTGGGAATCCACCCGCGCGCGGTATGCCGCCTGGCTTGGCCAGTTATCCGCGGGCGTGGTCGAAAAGCGCGCCGTCGCCGATCAGGTGCTGGGCATTTACGGTCTGATCACCCGTTTTAACACCGTGCTCAACGCCGCTACCGAGACCATCTGGAAAACGCAGAAAGCGAAACTTCCCGAGGATCTGGATGACGATGAGCAAGTCGCCATCGAAACAGGAATCGCCAACGGCATCCGCCAGAAACTTTTTATCGAACTCGAGCACACCACCCGGGCTTTCGCCCAGGAACGTCTGACGGCGGGAGACGAATCTGTCCGCCGCCCACTCACCGCCGCCATCGAAAAACTCGAGCACAACGCCGCCCTGCTCCGCCTCAATCTCAACGAAGCCGCCGCCTTCGAAGATTTCCTGCTGACGTCGCTGCGGCTGTGGTCGAAGCGGTAAGTTGAACTCCCGCCGCTACCACGCGGCAACTTCGTGCGATAACACTGGCGCAATTCAGCTTTACTCGCCCGGAAATTGCCTGTGTCTGATCGATATCGCGGATGAAAAAGGCTTCACTAGTCAAACCGACCCTCCTGGCCATCGCCTGGCCTATCTTCATTGAGCAGACCTTGCGCATCCTCATCGGGACGGTGGACACCTTCATGGTCAGCCATGTGTCCGACGGCGCCGTCGCCGCGCTGGGCATGGCCAATCAGTTCGTGGTGCTGGCGTTGATTTGTTTCAATTTTATCGGCATCGGTGCCAGCGTTGTCATCACCCATCACGTCGGCGCCAATGATCGCGCCGGCGCCGAAAAAATCGTCACCACGGCCATCGCGGTCAATACGTGGATCGGCCTGATCGTCAGTCTCGGAATTTATTTTTCTGCCGTGCCCATGCTCAGGGTCATGCAGCTGCCGCCGGATCTCATGGTTTATGCTGTGCCATTTCTCCAGCTGATGGGCGGGACGCTTTTCATGGAGGCTATGAACACCGCCATCGGGGCTTCGCTTCGCGCCCATGGCTACACGCGTGATGCGATGGTTGTCACCGTGATCCAGAACGCGCTCAACATCGCGGGGAATTGCATCCTGCTTTTTGGCCTCTTCGGGGCGCCGAAAATGGGCGTGACCGGGGTCGCCCTCTCCAGCGTTTTCAGCCGGGTCGTGGCCAGCATCATTCTCTGGATCCTCCTCGACCGACGGCTCAAACTGCTCCTCCGGCTACGCGATTTTTTCGAACTTCGCCTCGAGCGGATCAAGCGCATCCTGCACATCGGACTGCCCGCGGCGGGCGAACACATGAGCTATTGGGTTTCCTTGATGGTCATCACCAGTTTCGCCGCCCGGCTTGGCGGGGAAAGCCTCGCGACCATGACCTACACTCAGCAGGTGCAAAGGCTGGTCATTCTGTTCAGCATCGCCTTGGGACTCGGCACTGAGATTCTCATCGGGCGGTTGGTGGGCGCCGGTGAATTTGAGGAAGCCTATCGCCAGGTGTTGAAAAGCCTGCGCACCGGTTTGATTATTGCCACGGTGGGAATTTTGCTTGTTGCGGCCACCGCGCCCCAGCTGCTCGGACTTTTCTCCCATGACCCGGTGATCATCGCCGGCGGCTCGCTGTTGTTGTGGATGTCGATTGTTTATGAGCCGGGACGGGTTTTCAATATTGTCATCATCAACGCCCTGCGGGCGACCGGTGACGCGCGCTTTCCAGTGCAAATCGCCGTGTGCTCCCAGTGGCTTTTCAGTGTTCCGCTCTGCTGGTTGCTCGGGTTGAAACTGCACTGGGGATTGCCGGGCATCTGGTTCGCCATGATGATCGAAGAATGGTTTCGCGGCCTCATCATGTATCGCCGCTGGAAGAAACGCGGATGGATGAAATATGCCCAACGCAGCCGGGAAAAAGTCCTGGGCGACACCCTTCCCCTGGTTCCCGAAACGTAGTGCGCTTTTAAGACTGCAGTCGTTTTTCTCGCGAAGAAACGAAGTCACGTGAAGGCCTACTGAAGTGGCCGGAAATTTTTTAACTGCGCTAATTGAGGTCAGCTGCGCATTACGGTCGCGGCGTTCGACTTCACTCGCCAGCCGTACGCAGAACTGTTCAGCGCGACGGCCCTTAACCAACACCAAACGCCAGTCGCACAAATTCCTCGCGCTTTTCCATGTGTGGGTTGTGTCCCGAATCGACGATACACTCGATCCGCGCTGAGGGAAAATGGCGGCGAATGAGGTTTTCGTCGCCGCTTTGAATGTACTGCGAACGCCCGCCCGTAATAAATAGCACTGGGCCTTCATAGCGGTCCTCCGGCTGCAGACTGTCTCGCTCAAGCATCGGTAGCGCGGCCGTGAGCACCGGCAGATTGACGATCCAGCGCCAGCCGCCTTTGGCGGTGCGTTCCAGATTGGTGGTTAGAAATTTTCGCAGGCCAAGATCGCTGATTCGGGCCGCAAACAGTTCCTCGGCCTCCTGCCGCGAGCGCAGACTGGCAAGTTCGACGTCGTTCATGGCCTCGAATTCCTCCCGGTGTGAGGCCCACTGGTAGTTCTTCGGCGCGATATCGACCACCACAAGCCGCTCGACGCGCCGGGGATGACGGCATGCCAGCAGCATCGCGGTTTTTCCGCCCATACTGTGGCCAACAAAAGTTGCCCGAGCGATTCCCTTGTCGTCCATCCAGGAAACAAGGTCTTCAACCATCACCTCGTAGTTCATCTCGGGGGCATGGGGCGACTTGCCATGGTTGCGCGCATCCAGGGCATAAACATGAAACCCGGCCGCCAGGTCGCGCCCGGTGGTCTGCCAGTTCCGCGAAGACCCCAGCATGCCGTGCAGGACGATCATCGGCGGACGCCCGGCTCCGCCCAAGTCGATATGATGTAGTTTGACGCCCACGGATCGAGTAGTGGGGAGTCGGAATTGAGGAGCGAGTAGAAATTGCAGCCTCCGCTTGCCATCCGCCGATGCTCGCTCCTCACTTGTCGCTACTCACTACCATGGCAGAGAAATTAACCCCGATGATGCAGCAGTATTTCGAGGTGAAGCGCGGCCTGCCGGCGAACACCCTCTTGCTGTTCCGGCTCGGTGATTTCTATGAAATGTTCTTTGAGGATGCCGAGATTGGTTCTCGCTTGCTCGGGTTGACCCTCACGAAGCGTCAGGAAACCCCCATGGCGGGCCTGCCCCATCATGCGGCAGACAATTACATCACCAAGCTTTTGGCCGCCGGCAAGAAAGTCGCCATTTGCGACCAGGCCGAAGCCGCCACGCCCGGCAAGCTCGTCAAGCGCCAGCTCACGCGCATTCTCTCGCCCGGGACCACGCTCGCCGTCAACCAGCTTGACGCGGCGAAGAATCACTATCTCTGCGCACTCACCCTTGATAAAGCCGGGTTGCACGCTGCCTGGCTCGATTTGTCCACCGGGGAATTCCGGCTGGCCACCGACGCGCTGCCGGAAAATCTCCTGCCTGTGCTGACCGCCCTTGATCCCGCGGAACTGGTGCTCATCGAAGGCGATCTCGCGAAATGGCAGGCCGCGCCCCACGAGGCTCACGCCGTCCACGCGTTGCACCAGTTCTGCACGTCACGCCTCTGCACTGATCTCCCCGGCTACCATTTTGAAATCACCGGCGGCGCCAAGACCGTCATGGACGCCCTCGGGGTGCTCAATCTGCAAGGCTTCGGTTTGTCCAATCAGCATGCCGCACTCGGTGCGGCCGGCGCGGTGGTTTATTATGCAACGGAGAATCTCTGCGCCAAACCGGAAAACCTCCGCAGTTTGCAGGAATATCGCAGCACCCGCACGCTGCTTCTCGATCCCGCGACATTGCGCAACCTGGAGATTTTTCAATCCACCCGCGGGACTCGCGTGGCGTCGCTCCTTGGTGCCATCGACCGTTGCACCACCTCCGCCGGTTCACGCCTGTTGGAACGCTGGCTTGCCGCCCCCACCCTCGATCTCGTGGAAATTTGCCGGCGCCAGACCGTCGTCGGCGAATTGCTCGCGCAACCCAGCGATCTCGCCGAATTACGCGAACTGATCGCCAAGGTGCGCGACGTCCCCCGCATTCTCGGTCGCCTCCAAAACCGTCTCCGCAATCCACGCGAGCTCGGTGGGGTCAAGGACACCCTCTCCCAGATTCCCGCGATCCAAACGTGTCTTGATTTGCTCGATGCTCATCTGGTCGGAAGCAATGGCGGAGAGATCGTCCAGGTGCGCCAGCGGCTCACCGATTTGCCGGCCTTGCGCGAACTGCTGGCCAAGGGCCTCGCCGACGAACTCCCCAACGATCTTCAGGACGGAAATTATATTCGCGCGGGTTATGATCCGGAACTCGACCGGCTGCGCGGCCTCACTTCGGGAAATAAAAGCTGGCTCGCGGAACTGGAGCGCAAGGAGCAGGAACGCTCCGGCATCAAGAGCCTCAAAGTGCGTTTTACTTCGGTGTTTGGCTATTACATCGAGGTGACCAAAGCCAACCTGGCCCATGTGCCCCCCGACTACATCCGGAAACAGACCACGGTCGGCGGTGAGCGTTACGTCACTGAAGAACTTAAAGTGAAGGAAAAGGAGATTTTTTCCGCCGAGGAGAAATCCCTGGCGCGCGAACTGGAATTGTTCAGCTACCTCGTCTCCTCGGTGCTGGATGAATCGATGACCCTCACGCGTACAGCCGATGCTCTCGCAGAACTCGATGTACTGGCCGGCTGGTCGGTCCTCGCTCGCGAATGGGACTACTGCCGGCCCCAGTTGGACAACGGTGAAGTGTTGAGCATCACTGACGGTCGGCACCCGGTGGTCGAGCAGATGATGAAGCAGGAACGCCTCGGTCTGGCCGGCAGCCACACTTTTGTACCAAACGATACGGCGCTCGCCAGTGACGACGCTCAAATCGCGCTCATTACCGGTCCCAATATGGCGGGCAAATCCACCTACATCCGCCAAGTCGCACTCATTACCCTCATGGCGCAGGTCGGTTCATGGGTGCCGGCCCAGGCATGTAAGATCGGTCTCGTTGATCGCATTTTCTCGCGGATCGGCGCCAGCGACGATCTCGCTCGCGGCAATTCCACGTTCATGGTGGAGATGAACGAGACCGCCAACATTCTCAACAATGCCACCGACCGTTCGCTGATCATCCTCGATGAAATTGGCCGCGGCACGTCGACCTACGACGGACTCAGCATCGCGTGGGCGGTGGTGGAACATCTGCACCGTTCAAATGATCGCGGCCCCCGTACGCTTTTTGCCACACATTATCAGGAACTCACCCAACTCGCCAAACATCTGGCCCGACTTCGCAACTACTCAGTCGCGGTGAAGGAATGGAATGACGAAATCGTTTTCGTCCGTCGTGTCGTGGAGGGTGCGGCTGATCGCAGCTACGGCATTCAGGTTGCACGTCTGGCCGGCTTGCCGCTGAGTGTTATCGACCGCGCCAAAACCATTCTGGCCAAGCTCGAGTCCGAGGACACCACCGTTGCGCTCGCCTCCCCCCAAGTCCGTCCGCAGAAAAAAATCGTGGTGCAGACCAGCGCGGATCAGCAACTTAACTTTCTCTGAGTCGGCAGCGGTTTGGCCGGTCTTGGAAATCCGGCATTGTGAACGTACAACTGGGCAGTAGCCCGTGCAAAAGTACAGTGGACCTTAAGGTAAACTTGCTGCTAACATTCCCGGGTTCTCCCATTTAACTCGCCCTCACTTTTGCCCGGTTTAAATAAATTCGTAATTTAAGAAATCATGAGTGGGAAAAGCGAACCTATGACGACGGTGACCTCCGCCCGAAGCTACGAAGAGTTGCTCGGCACAGCCGTGGAAGCATCGCCCTATGATTACGCCATGCTTTTTAAGGCGGAGGGATTCATGGCCCGCCAGCGGTCAAAAAGACGCTTCAAGCTGCTCAAGTCGGTTGATCTCAAAGTGCGCCACATCCTGGATCCGGGCGAAAAAATTTATTTCCTCACTCCGGGCACGACCGTCAGCACTAG
>JANYDX010000352.1 GCA_025363395.1 Verrucomicrobiota bacterium | reverse complement strand
CCATGCCCGAGGGTGGAGTGCTGACTGTCTCCACCACTGCGGTCGTGATTGGAGACGCGGCGGCAGCCTGCCATGCCGGACGGCGGCCGGGCGAATTTATTTGTCTCAAAGTGAGCGACACCGGTTGCGGGATACCGCCCGAAAACCTGGCGCGAATTTTCGAACCGTTCTACACCACCAAGCCGCCGGGATTGGGCACTGGACTGGGATTGGCGACCGTCTTCGGTATCGTACAGGAGCACGCAGGCTGGCTTGAAGTGGACAGCCCGCCCGGCTCCGGCACCCAGTTCAAAGTATTTCTCCCGCCGAATCTCGATCTGCCCGCGAGCCTCGTGGCCTCCGAAGTTCCCGCGGGAAAAGGATCCGAGACCATTCTGGTGGTCGAAGATGAGGCGACGGTGCGCGACTACATCGTTACCGTCCTCGAGCACTATGGGTATCGAATTCTCCAGGCGGGCTCCGGAGTTGACGCGCTGGAAGTGTGGAAATGGCATTCATCGCGGATCGCACTCCTCGTGACCGACATGGTCATGCCAGACGGCGTGGGCGGAGCGGAACTTGCCGAGAAGCTACAGAGCCAAAAACCCTCGATGAAAGTTGTGCTCATGAGCGGTTACACGAAGGAAATGGCCGGAAAATTTTATGGCCGCGGGACGCAGACCCATTTCATTCAAAAACCCTTCCAGCCAAATGCGCTCGCAAAAATCGTGCGCGAAAGCCTCGACGAGCAGGCGATTCCTGAGGATCTGGCTTCGAGCCCCGCCATTCCACACACCGTCCCGCTATGAACGCCGGGAGTTCCGAAGGATGCACCAGCTTGAAACGCTGGCTCGGTGCGATTCTGTGGCTTTGGCCGCTTTCGCTCGTCGCTCTGGATCCCGGCAAGTCGGTTTTTCAATTCAACTGCCAAAATTGGACCCGTCAAAGTGGATTGCCGGCGGACAAAATCAATGACGTCATCCAGACGAACGACGGCTATCTTTGGCTGGCCACCCAGCATGGATTGATCCGTTTCGATGGTTTGGAATTCAAGGTCGTTCCGATCAATCTGGCCCAAGCGGGGAGCGAAGAAGTCAGAAAGCTCTACAAGGCGAATGAAGGCGGACTGTGGTTTGCCAATAACGACGGCGGTTACGGCGGTTACGACGGCAGAATTTTTTGCAGTCGGTGACGAGCGCTGGGCAAAATATGGTTTGAAGGCGACGGCGATCTTGGAAACACGGGACGGCGCCGTGTAGACGGGAGCTGAACTCGCTTTCGGCCGGTGGGTCCGGAGCCGGCCCGCTCAAACCTTTTTCAGCGAACCGATAATCGGCACCGTATTGTCGTTGTGCGAAGACCAGACGGGCCGCGTTTGGCTCGGCACCGGCGAGCATGGGTTGTTCTACTGGGCGGATGAAAAAATGGTGCCGGTTCCGGACGACTTTCTAAAAAGCCGGAATATATTTTCCCTGGCGGCTGAAGCAGATGGACGAATCTGGATCGGAACGGAACTTGGGTTGCGTTGCTGCGATGCCAACGGGCAACCCCAGCCCGCACCTGCCGTGTCGAGTGAAATTGACGCCCTGCTGATCGACCATCACGGAGTCCTGTGGGTCGGCACAAGCGGCTCGGGACTGGCTCGCTACCACAATGGCAAGCTCACGTTTTTCCGAAAGGCCGATGGACTGGGTAGTGATTACGTTACGTCGATCTTTGAAGACGCGGAGGGCAGCCTCTGGATCGGCACCCGGGACGGATTGAATCAGCTTTCGGATTTAAAGTTTCCAATCCTCTCTACCCATGAAGGGATTCTGCCGGGTTCAAGCCATTGGGTGTCGGCATCGCGGAATGAGGGCATCTGGATTTCAACCCCGGTAGGCATCTCCTATTTCAACGGTGAAACGGCGAAGAATTTCTCCGGCGCGGCGCTGCTGCCCAATCAATGGGTCAATGCGACCTTCGAATCCCGGACCGGCGATGTTTATGTGATCGATGGAGGTAAAGGCATTGCGGTTCTCTCTGGTGATCGAATTAGCGCGCTTTACCCCGGTGTCGCCTGGCCCACCTCGTTCGCGGAGGATGCCAAAAGCATCCTCGTCGCGGTCGCCGGCTCCCTTTATCGAATCGAAAACGGTCAAACGCGGCCCTAGAAATACCAGGACGGACAACGGGTTGAAGTCAGTTGGATTCACAATCTCTGCGTCGCGCAGGATGGTGCGATCTGGCTGGCCTGCGACAATCTGATTGTTCGCCTCAAGGATGGCTTCTCCCAACAGTGGTCCATCCTGAATGGCCGTTCGGGAAACAAAGCCCAATGGATTTTCGAAGACATAGACGGGGCTGTTTGGGCGGGTTTGTCCACCGGCATGGCCCGGATCAAAGGGGGCCAGATTCAACTTATCAGCGGAAGTAACAGCCTCGCTGACGAGCGGATTTACACGATTATTCCCGATGACCTGGGATTTTTTTGGATCTCTTCCGCACGCGGCATCGCCCGGATTTCCCGCCGCAGCATGAATGACTACGCCGACGGCAAATCAACCACGCTAGTCCCGGAACGGTTCGAGGGGCTGGAATCCGTGAAGTTCTCTGATCGCACGGATCAGGGATACACCGGCTGCAAAACGCCGGATGGCCGCATCTGGTTCCCCAGTCCCCAAGGCGTCGTGATAATCAATCCCGCGCACTTTTTCACCAACCAAGTTCCTCCCCCAGTCCATATTAACGAGGTGCGGGTCAATGGGGTGGATCTCACGACCCGCAAAGCCGCGGTGCTCGAAACGACCGGCGTCCGCGTGGAATTTTCCTTTGCGGCGTTAAGTTACATCGCTCCGAAGAAAGTCGACGTCCGCTACCAACTGGTCGGCGTCGATCCCGGCTGGATCAAAACGGGTGGGCGTCGATCCGTTCTCTACAGCAATCTGCCGGCCGGACACTATCGGTTTCGCGTCCGGGCGGGCAATGCGGACGGGGTCTGGAACACGGCGGGGGATGAATACGCGATCGAATTGCCACAGCTGTTTTATCAGACGGTGTGGTTTTACTGCCTTGCGGGGCTGGCCGCCGGGCTGGGATCATACGGCGCCTTCCGCTGGAAGGTCGGGCATCTGCGGATGCGTCAACGGCAACTCCAAAACGAAAAAGAGCAGCTTGAAGCCAAGGTCAGCAAACGAACCGGTGAACTGGCCAGTTCACTCGCTTTACTCAAAGCCACGCTCAATTCCACCGCCGACGGCATTCTCGCGATACAATTGTCTGACCGGGCGTTGAGCTTTAACCGGCAATTCGCCGAAATGTGGCGCCTCCCGCCAAGACTCGCCAGTACCGCGAGCTACCTTGAGTTGCGGGCTTTCATT
>JANYDX010000307.1 GCA_025363395.1 Verrucomicrobiota bacterium | reverse complement strand
CCGCAGCGGATCGAGCACCATGCGGGCATCCGGGGCAAGATTGGCAAGCCGGGTTTCGTCCAAGGGTTTCGCTTCTTTCAATTCCTCGGATAACCGCGCGACTTTTTGCGCTTCATTGAGCTGCTCATATTCCGGCAACTGCAAAATCTCCGCCATGGCTTTCGCGTGCCACGCCGAGTGCTGCCGCAAATCCAGCTTCACCATACCAAGACCAAAAACGTCCGCCTGCGTGAGCGCGTCCCCTAGTCCGCCGCCGGCGAGCGCCGCCGCCTGTCCCTGCAAAAGGTCCGTCTCAATCGCTCCGAGAATTCCCCGGACATCTGCCGCGGTCACGCGGTCGATTCCTGAATTGGTCGCGTCCAACAAACCCGCGTCCGCCTGAGCCATGAGTTGCTCGCGCAGCCTGGTCAGGATGATGCGGTAAGGTTCATGCGGATAGCGCGCACCCACGCCGGTCATCAAGGCGGAGGCGGCGCGGCATTGCTCCGCCATGCGGCAGATGGCTGGCGAGAATTTCGCCCGGCGGTCTGAGACTGTGATCGACGCGGCGAGACGGGAAAGCACTTCAGCCATCTTGGTGGCCGCCATGCGCCGGTTCATCTGCAACACTTGGGCGGTCACCTCCGCCGTGACCCCGGGATTGCCATCGCGATCACCGCCGATCCACGAGCCAAACGACAGCCAGCGCCGGGGCGCCCGCACGCCCGGGAAATATCGGTCCAGGGCTGACTGCAGGTCGGCCTGCAGTCGTGGCAGCAGCTGAAATAGCGTCCGGTCGAAATACCACAGCCCGGTCCGGGCTTCATCCGTCACCTCAGGACGCTCCGTCCGGCTGCGATCCGTCAGCCAGAGCGAGACGATCTCCCGCTTGATTTCTTCCGGCTCTTGTTGGATTTCCTCAAGCGTGTGGCGCCGCAGGCTGTCGCCAAGTACCGCCAGTTTTTCCAGCATCGTTCGACGCTTTGACTCTGTCGGATGCGCCGTGAAGACGAGCTCGATCGCGAGCTGCTTGACCAGTTTCTGCATCCGTGCCTTTGAAATCCCGGTTTTCTTCAGCTCCCGCACCGCCGCCTCGATCGACTCGCGCATCGGCGCACTGGCCAGACCGGCGGCGAGATCGGTCCGGTGCCGCTGGTTGCGCTGACGCAACACCTGAATGCGGAAGTTTTCCTCGGCCAGGTTCACCAACTCGAAATACAGCGTGAAGGCCATCGCCTGGTTCAGTGCTTCCGCCGGAGTCAGACGGCTGATTGTTTGCGCCAGCATGCGGGCGGCGGAAGCGTCACCAGTCCGGCTGCTCTTCGCCAGAGTGCGCAGTCTTTCCACGGTGGCGAGAGTCGGTTTGCCTTCGAGCTCAGCGATGGTGCGGCCAAGCGTCGCGCCCAGGCTGCGGATTTCCGTTTGAAGATTTTTTAATTGATCCAACGCCTGGTGAGTGGCCGACATGGTGGTGAAATACGCAGGTATTATGCCGGCACGAAAGCGAAATTATCAGGGAGGCGGGCTTTCACTCGCATTGATCGGCCGACTTCATTTCAGTAGTCTGAGTCGTAACAATGCATCGTCCGCAACTTCCCGCTTGATCCGCCTGCATTAGTGTTCAAATGAACACTATGCTCACCTCCAGGCAAAAAGCGGTGTTTGACTACGTGCAGGGTCACCACCGGCAACATGGTCTTTATCCCACCTTGCGGGAAATCCAGGCCCATTTTGGCTTTGCGAGCCCATTCGCCGCCACCCGCCATTTGGAGGCACTCGAAAGCAAGGGCGTACTAAAACGCATTGCCGGCAAAGCTCGTGCTTTCGTGGAGCCAGCTCGCAAGTTGCGTCAGGCGGTCGTAGAAATTCCTCTTTACGGTGTCATTCCGGCAGGCTCTCCCACGGCGGCGGAACAACAACCTGATAGCTACCTCACCCTTGATCCCAGCGTCCTCCTGGGACGCAGCCTGCGGACAACCGACCACCTATTCGCCTTGCGGGTGCGAGGGGATTCCATGACGGGCGCCAGCATCCTGGACGGCGACATAGTTTTTCTTACCCCACGCGAAGCGCGGTCGCGGGACATTGTCGCTGCGTTGATCGACGGTGAATCCACCCTCAAACGTTACCTGGTCCAACGCGGCCGCCCCTTTTTGCGGGCGGAAAACCCCGCTTACCCTGATCTATTGCCGGCCACCGAACTGGTGATCCAAGGAGTCATGGTCGGCCTCCTGCGCACGCAGAGTTAATCGATTATTCGTGCCTCCCGGCTGCCCGCGCTGCGTAGGGGGCAAGATCACTCACAAAATTCTCGATGACGGCCTCACCCGAAAAGCTTGCTTCGCTCCGGCACTTGCTGGCGGAGCGATTCGCCTTTACAACCCGCCCCTCGGGTCGGGTATTGCCCACGGGAATTCCCGCCCTTGATCAAGTCCGCGGTGGTCTGACCCTCGGTGCAATCACTGAAATCGTGGCTCATCACCCCAGCAGCGGCAGCCATCTGATTCTGGCTCAATTGCTCGCTCTCACCCGGATCCGCTGTCTGCGCGTGGCCCTGATCGACCCCGCGGCCTGCTTCGATCCTGAATCATTACCCGAAGATGACCTCGTTCATTTGCTTTGGGTGCGGGGTCAAACTCCAACCCATGCC
>JANYDX010000302.1 GCA_025363395.1 Verrucomicrobiota bacterium | reverse complement strand
CCATCAAGCCTTGTTTCTCCTCCTCCAACCGCGCCACCTCCCGCTGGGCCCGCCAGTAGAGGGCGTAAACCAGCACCGCGCCGATCAGTCCGCCAAACAGAAGAAACGTCATGGCCTGAACCTAGCGCAATTCCACGCGATTGCGCAAGAAAGCGAGTACATCCTGGAATTTGGCCGCATTGGACGCATCCGCCGCAATCAAATTTTCGTGCGCCTCGAGCACCAGCCGCGCACTCTCAATCTCTGTCCTTGCTTTGTTATCCAAGGCTTGGGCACCGCCCGCAAAATTCATGGGAAAGGCCCCGGCATCGACCGTCGCCAGCCGGTGGAGGCCAAGATTCCGGATCAACTCCAAGTTACGCTCGCCCACCCGCGCAAGCGTCAGGGTTCCGGGCGGCGTCTGACGCCGCAACTCGATCGCCGCGCCCGCCAGCACCCCGAGAAAGGTGCTGTCCATGCTCGTGCACTGCTGAAAATCCACCACGAACCGCGGTTTACCTTGCCGGATCATTTCGTTGAAAAAATCCTTCAGACTGCCGCTATTCGTGAACGAAGCCCGGCCCTCGATGCGTACTAGCACCGGGTCGGCATAGGCATCAACGAGGAAGTTCGGTTTGGCGGGATCCGGCATGAAGTTTGGAAAGAAAACGCGACGACGCTACATCGCCGCGTTTCGCAGAGTCTGTCAATTAGCTCTTCGTCACAATTTGACGGAGAACATAGGGCAAAATCCCACCATGCTGGTAGTAATCGATCTCAATCGGCGTATCGATGCGGCAGCGCACGGGAACATTTTCGATTGCCCCGTTTTGCCGGGTGATCTTCAGGGTCAGATCCTGCTGCGGTTTGATCGCCGCCGTCAGGCCGACCACATCGTAGGTCTCGGTACCGACCAAGTTGAGGGTTTGCGCTGTCGTCCCTTCCTTGAACTGCAGTGGCAGCACGCCCATGCCGACGAGATTCGAACGATGGATGCGCTCGAAGCTTTGCGCCACGACGACCTTCACGCCCAGCAAATTGGTGCCTTTGGCGGCCCAATCGCGCGATGAGCCCGTGCCATATTCCTGTCCGGCGAGGATGATGAGCGGCGTACCGGCCTTCTGGTAAGCCATCGACGCCTCATAAATGGACGTCTTGGCGCCGTCGGCCCCGATCGTATTGCCGCCTTCCTCACCGCCGAGCATCAAATTCTTGATGCGCACATTGGCAAAGGTGCCTCGGGTCATCACGCGGTCGTTGCCGCGACGCGAGCCGTACGAGTTGAAGTCCTCAAAGGTCACGCCGTTATCGAGCAGGAACTTGCCGGCTGGCGAACTCTTCTTGATCGCGCCAGCGGGAGAGATGTGGTCGGTCGTGACGCTGTCGCCGAAAATGCCGAGTGCCCGGGCACCCTTGATCTCAGCGATGCTGCCGGGAGCCATCGTGAAGTTGGTGAAAAACGGCGGTTCCTGAATGTACGTCGAATTTATATCAAACGCATAAACATTGCCCGTTGTGGCCGGAATTTCATTCCACTTCGGATTCTGCGCGGCGAAATCAGTGTAAAGGCGGCGGAACACCTCGGGCTTGAGTGCTGCGGCCATTTGGTCGCGCACTTCCTGCAGCGTGGGCCAGAGATCCTTGAGGTAAACGTCCTTACCCACCTGATCCTGGCCGAGCGGCTCTTTGGACAGGTCGAGATCAACGCGGCCGGCGAGCGCAAATGCCACCACCAGCGGTGGCGACATCAGGAAGTTGGCCTTGATATTCTGGTGGACTCTTGCCTCGAAGTTGCGGTTGCCCGACAACACCGAGGCAGCGACGAGATCGTTCTTAACGACCGCCTCTTCGATCGGAGCGGCGAGCGGACCGGAGTTGCCGATACACGTCGTGCAACCGTAGCCGACTGTCTGGAAGCCGAGTTTGTCGAGATAGGGCGTGAGCCCGGTCTTGTCGAGGTAGTCGGTCACGACGCGCGATCCGGGCGCAAGGGAAGACTTTACCACCGGGTTAACCGTAAGACCTTTCTCGACCGCCTTCTTCGCGACAAGTCCGGCCGCCAGCATGACGCTCGGGTTGGAGGTGTTTGTACAGCTCGTGATCGCCGCGATCAAAACTGAGCCGTGGCCGACCTTGGTGCCGTTCACCTGGGCACTGACGGTCGTGAACTCCTCCGCCTTCTTGCCAAAACCATTTTCAGTGACAGGTTTTGAAAAGGAACTCACGAAGCTGCTCTTGAGATTTTGCAGTTCGATCCGGTCTTGGGGACGCTTCGGGCCAGCCACACTCGGGACGACGCTGGAAAGATCGAGCTCGACCACCTGCGAGTAGTCGATGGCGCCCTTCTGCGGAATACCCCAAAGGCCCTGCGCCTTGTAATACGCTTCGTAAGTCGCGATATGATTTTCGTCGCGGCCCGTGGCGCGGAGATAATTTGAACACTCCGCGTCGATAGGGAAAAAGCCCATCGTCGCGCCGTACTCGGGCGCCATGTTCGCAATGGTGGCCCGATCCACCACCGGCAGTGCTGCTGCACCCGGTCCGAAAAACTCCACAAATTTCCCAACCACCTTCGCCTTGCGCAGGATTTGGGTGGCCGTCAGAGCAAGATCCGTCGCCGTCACGCCTTCCTTGAGAGCGCCGGTCAGATAAACGCCCACCACGTCCGGGGTCAGAAAATAGACCGGCTGGCCCAGCATGCCAGCTTCGGCCTCAATGCCACCGACGCCCCAGCCCACAATGCCAATGCCATTGATCATCGTGGTGTGCGAATCAGTGCCGACCAGTGTGTCGGGATAATAAACGTCTCCCACACTGAGCACGCCCTTGGCGAGATATTCCAGATTCACTTGGTGGACGATGCCGATGCCCGGCGGCACTACCTTGAAAGTGTCAAACGCCTGCATTCCCCACTTCAAAAACTGATATCGCTCACGATTTCGCGAAAACTCGAGGTCGAGGTTCTTCCGTAAAGCGTCGGCATTTCCGGAAAAATCCACCTGCACCGAGTGATCGACCACGAGATCGACCGGCACCAGCGGCTCGATGAGCTTTGGGTTCTTACCGAGCTTTGCGACTGCCGAGCGCATCGCCGCGAGATCGACGAGCAAAGGTACGCCGGTGAAATCCTGGAGCACGATGCGCGCAACCACGAAAGGAATTTCCGCAGTGCGGGGCTCGGTGGGCTTCCATGCGGCCAGCTCCCGAATGTTCGACTCCATCACGCGCTTGCCGTCGCAGTTGCGCAACACGGCCTCGAGGACGAGGCGGATGCTCACCGGCAGGCGGGAGACCGGAAAACCTGCCTGTTCAAGCGCAGGCAGCGAGTAGAACTTTTTGCCGCCCTCAAAGGTTTGCAGGGTGTTGAATGGATTCGGGGGATTGCTCATGGATCGGAAATGAAGAGTTACAGCAGGGGGCGCGCCGTAATCCGGTCACGCCGCAAAAAATTACTTGGCGAGCGTCGCTTTGACCGCCGCAAAATCGGGCAGATCTTTGGGGGTCGGGGTTTGCTCGGAGTATTTGACGACGCCATCCTTGCCGATGACGAACGCCGCCCGTGCGGCCGTCTCATACATGCCGGCCAGATTGGGGAACACCACATCGTAGGCCTTGATGACCGTCTTATTTTGGTCACTCAGCAGCGTCAGCTTGATATTATTGGCCTTCGCCCAAGCCTCCTGCGCAAACGGACCATCGACGCTGATCGCGTATACCGTTGCCCCAAGTTTCTCGTAGTCACCGAGACCGGCGGTGGTGTCGCACATTTCCTGGGTACAGACGCCAGTAAATGCCGCGGGAAAGAAAAGAAGCACCGTCTGCATCTTGCCGAAATTGTCGCTGAGCTTGACGTCTTTGGGGCCGTCGGCGGCCTTGGTCCTGAGGGTGAAATCGGGGGCTTTTGAACCAACTGAAAGAGGCATGGAAAGAATGGGTTGGATTACTGACGAAGGAGACCGTTGTCGCACGTGGAGAGGATTAGATAGAGACACCGCTACCCGCGCCGCAACCCATTTTGCAACGGTATGAGAGTGGTTACTAAAAGTCGCATGGGGGCCATAAGTTTTGCTGCGGCGGCCAAAGTATTCGGGCGGCGGTTGCCTCCCCTCCTCCTCGTCTGCACTGTGCGCTTGCACCGCCCGCGATGGCCGCCAATAACCACGCCAATTCATGACAATTCTGGAAGAACTTGAATGGCGCGGCCTCTACGCGGACTGCACCGACCGGGAAGCGCTGACCAAACGACTCGCCGAAAGTCCGCTCGCACTGTATTGCGGCTTCGATCCCACGGCTGACAGTCTCCACGTAGGCAATCTCGTGCCGCTTTTCGCTCTGCGCCGCTTTCAACTCCACGGCCATATTCCCATTGTCCTCGCCGGCGGCGCGACCGGGATGGTCGGCGATCCCTCCGGCAAGTCCGACGAGCGCAATCTCCAAACTCCGGATCAGGTCGCCCACAATATCGCCGCCATCAAGACCCAGCTCACCCGGTTTCTCGACTTCTCCACCACCCGCAACCCGGCCCGACTGGTCAACAATTACGACTGGACCGGACCGATCAGCTTCCTTGAGTTCCTGCGCGACGTCGGCAAGCACGTCACCGTCAATTCCATGATTGCGAAAGACTCCGTCCGTTCACGCATGGAGGATCGCAGCACGGGAATCAGCTTCACTGAGTTCAGCTACATGCTGCTTCAGGGCTACGATTTTTATCACCTCCGCAAGACCTTCAACTGCGAGCTGCAAGTCGGCGCCACCGATCAGTGGGGGAACATCACCGTCGGGACCGAGCTCACCCGCAAAAAGCTCGGCGCGACCGTCTGGGGCTTGGTTTTCCCGCTCCTGACCAAGTCCGACGGCAGCAAGTACGGCAAGACCGCCACCGGCACCGTCTGGCTCGATCCGAAGAAGACGAGTCCATACCGCTTCTACCAATTTTTTGTGAACGCCGACGACGCTGACGTCTTGAAGCTACTCAAGACGCTCACCTTCCTCTCCCAGGAGGAAATCGCCGCACTCGAAACCGAACTCAAAGCCAACCCCGGCACCCGCACCGCCCAGAAAGCCCTCGCCCGGGAAATGAGCACCCTTGTTCACGGCGCCGATGCGCTCACATCCGCACTCAAAGCGAGTGAAATTCTTTTTGGTGGTTCACTCGAAGGTTTGAGTGAAGCGATTTTCGGTGACGTGGTCGGTGAAATCCCGACGAAAGACATCGAGAAAGCAAAACTAGATGGCCTGGGTACACCAATCTCCGATCTGATCGTCCACGCCGGCCTCGCCGCCTCAAAAGGCGCAGCCCGCAAGGACCTCGAAGCCGGTGGCATCAACCTCAACAATGTTCGCGTCCCCGACTACACACGCCACGTGACCTCGGCTGATCTGCTGTTCGGCAAGTACCTGCTGCTACGAAAGGGCAAGCGGACTTACGCTGTTCTTACAGCGGTTTGAGGTTTTGGGCCTGATTATTTCAGCGGCCGGCGCCTTCGGTTGTAGCACAGACGCACATTCTGTCTTCAATGTATTCCGTGTGTTCTGTGGTGATTAGTCCCAGCTTCACGATGCACAACGCAAACCGCGCCTTGCCAATCTTCAGTCGTGGACTAATTCATTTGCAACTCCGTTTCCTCCTCCCCCCATGAATCTTCGTTTTCTCAGTCTTGTTTGCTTGTTCGCCCTTTTCTCGACGCGCTCGCTCGCCATTCCAGCCCCGCCCGAACTGGGCCTTCAAACCTGGACCTGCCGCAACATGACTTTCGATCAGGTCGTCGCCTTCGCCTCCGAACACGGCCTGAAACAAATCCAGTTTGTTTCCGCCCACCTGGATCCTGCCGCCCCCGCTGCGGAAAGTCTGCGCAAGAAAGCCGTACTCGAAGCGCATGGACTCACCGCCTATTCTTTTGGAGTAAACCGCCCCGGCCTCGACAAGGAGGCCAACCGCAAGTTGTTCGATTTTGCCAAGCTGATGGGGATTAAAGTCATCACGGTCGAACCGCAGGATCTCGCGGCCTGGGACAATCTCGAAGAACTGGTCAAGGAATACGACATCAAGCT
>JANYDX010000301.1 GCA_025363395.1 Verrucomicrobiota bacterium | reverse complement strand
CCTGTAAACAGGCTCCTACAAATGGAATTTCAAAGCGGCAATGTTAGGGCGAACTTAGCTCACTCCACTAATGGAGCCAGGGCGACCCCGCCGTGGATTCGCGGCCAAAACTTTTGCACTCCGTCGCATCTTTCGCGCCCGCCCTTCCAACCCATTTCATAATCAGCGCCTGATGAGTGAGCATCAGTGGTTAAAAAATCTGACTCTTCCATGAATCCATCCTCACCCGCTCCAAAGAAATCCAAGCCCTTCCGCTTTGTGCCCTACCTCATCGGCGCGGGACTCGTGATCCTGCTCGCGCTCGGCCTGCGTCCGCGGCCGGCTCCGGTCGAGACTGCGCCCGTCATCGCCGGACCATTGCGAGCCACGGTGAGCGAAGAGGGGAAAACCCGCATCCGGCAACGCTATGTGGTCTCGAGTCCTGTCACCGGCCAGTTGCGTCGCGTCCCGTTCAAACCCGGCGCGGAAATCACTCCCGACGCGGTGCTCGCCTTGATCGAACCGATGGCGGCATCACCGCTCGACACCCGCAGCCGCGCTCTGGCCGAGGCCCGCCGCGACTCCGCAGTGGCCTCGCTGGAAAAGGCGCGCACGGCCCACACTCTGGCCGTCAACGAACTCCAGCGGGTGGAGAAAATGTTTACCGACAAAACCGTCTCCCCGCAGGATTTCGACAACGCGCAGATGCGCGAAACCGCCGCCGCCCGCGAAGTGGTCGCAGCGGAAGGCGTGCTGCGCTCCGCCGTGGCTGAGCTGGCCGTAGCCACCCCCGCCGCCGTCCCTTCGCTCGTTGAAGTCCGTTCGCCCGTGGCCGGTCGGGTGCTCCATGTTTTCCAGGAAAGCGAACGCCCCGTCACGGCCGGCACCGCCCTGCTCGACGTGGGTGATCCCTCCGACCTCGAAGTGGTGATTGAACTGCTCTCACGCGATGGAGCCGCGTTAACGCCCGGCACGCGGGTCGAACTCGAACAGTGGGGCGGCAGCAAGCCGCTCGATGCGCGCGTGCGGCTCGTCGAGCCCGCGGCATTCACCAAGATTTCCGCCCTCGGTGTCGAGGAGCAGCGCGTGAACGTCGTGGCGGATATCACCACTCCCCTCGCCGACCGCCTGACGCTGGGTGACAATTTCCGCGTGGAGGCGCGCGTCATCGTCTGGGAAAGCGACAAGGTCCTGAAGGTGCCCGTCTCCTCCTTGTTTCGACGCGGTTCCAACTGGTCGGCCTACATCATCCGCGATAGCCGGGCGGTGCTGGTGCCGGTGCAACCCGGCCGCACCAGCGGCATGGAGACCCAGGTCTTGGAAGGTTTGAAGGAGGGCGACGAAGTCATTCTCTACCCCGGCGATCGCGTTCACGACGGCGACCGCGTCCAGCCAATCAAGGTCGTGCAGTGAAAGTATAGCCGTAAAATTTGAGCCAAGGCACGTGAGACCCGTCTGATGCATTCGGCCAAGAGTCGTTTGACTTAAAAAAAATCTTCGCTGCAAAAATTAAGAGATAGGGATCAAGTCGGCAAAGGGCTCTTAGTCAGAACCACACGCCAAAGATTGACCTCAACTTGGAACACGCCAAACCCAATACATACGGGCCCGTACAACTCAGTCGATTTCGCGTGAGAGAATCGATCACCGATCGTCATGCCTGCACAAAAAAAGCTCCCACCAATCCATACAATCCGTCTTCAACGCGTCGTGTTAGATAGCGACCTTGCCGCACTCTACGGTGTGAGCACCTCGGTTTTCAACCAGGCAGTGCGCCGCAACCTGAGGCGTTTCCCGCCCGATTTCATCCTCGAAATCAGCCACGAAGAGCGCACACGTTTGATGTCACAAATTGTGATATCAAACACCGATCCTGTTCGAAGGAATAATCCTGAAGGCCGGAAAGGCCGCGGTGGACGTCGGAAACCCTCTCTGGCCTTCACCGAGCATGGCGCAATCATGGCCGCCACAATCCTCCGCAGTGCCCGTGCCGTGGCCATGAGCATCTACGTCGTACGAGCCTTTGTTCAGATGCGTGACGCGTTGCTGGCGAACGCCACGATTTTAAAACGTCTTGCCGAAATCGACAAAAAGCTGGTGACGCATGATGTCATTTTGCGCGATGTTTATGAAAAATTACGCCCTCTGCTCACACCACCACCCGAACCACCGCGCAAGGAGATAGGATTTCACGCCCGCCTAAAAAAATCCTGAGGCACGCCATTGTTTATCACTGCTATTGGTATTTAATCCGAGCGCTACTTTCCCATTTCCGTGTTTCGTGGGCAATATTCCCGATAAGCTTTCGATTTTCAAAATAGCCCCCACCCCCCTCAGAATCATATTATGCTGAAGCCGTATGCCTATTGTCCGCAGTGCGCGTCTCCCTTGAAAGAACGGCTTATCAATGCAGTGCCGCATCTGGCCTGCGGCGCGAGCTCATGCGATTTTGTCTGGTGGAATAATCCGGTCCCGGTGATCGCCGCGATCGTCCAGTGGGGCGACCGGATTGTCCTGGCGCGCAACGTCAGCTGGCCGGTTGGAATGTATTCCATGATCACTGGGTTCCTCGACTCCCGGGAACATCCGGAACAGGCTCTCGCGCGTGAGACGAAGGAGGAACTTGGTCTCAAGGTGGTGCAGCAGCGGTTCCTGGGACATTATTCCTATCCTGCTTCGAACCAGATCTTGATGGCTTATTGATTGGCGGCGGAAGGTGGGATCAGCCGGAATGAGGAACTCGCAGACATCAAGCTGCTGACTCTGGAAGAGTTTTCCATCTATGATTTCGGACCTCTTTATGTCGCGGCGAAAGTGGCACGGGATTGGATTGAAACCTGGCCGAAAGCTCCGGGCTGAGCCGGAAATCATTCAGTGTATCCCTGATATTGGCCGTTTGCACTGCCACTCAGCGCTTGAACTGAACCCGCTCGCGGCGTTCAATTTTTCCATGAAGCACCTTCGTCTGCGGGAGTTTTTTTTCGGAAAAAAATCGTGGTTCGGCAGACCATGAAAATCAGACTCGCCTTGCTCTGCTTGCTTTCCGCCGGCTGCCTCGTGGCGGCTTCCAAGGAAGCGAAGGAACCCAAAGAGCCCACCTTGGTATTGCCCACCTTCGTGGTGCTTGGAACCAGGATTCCGGACAGCTGGCTGGAAGTGTCATGGGAGTGCAAAGGCCCCTTTCCCATCGATCGCATCAAACGCGCCTGGATCAGCAAGGTCCAGTCCGACAGCCCGCCAGCCCGAGCCGGCTTCAAGGTCGGCGACGCCTTGCTCGTCATGGGAGGCGTATCCGTGGAGACGATGACCGGCTTCAGCCTTCAGGCGAATCTGAAGCGCGAGCACGAGGTCGGGACCAAGGAGGAATTTGTCCTTAAAACTGCAGGCGAAGAAAAAAGAACCGTCGTGATTGTCTTCGAGAATAAATAGCCCGGGCCATAGGCAGGTAATCATCCACCTCCGGCCAATTAATCTGATTCCCTCTAAATTTGGGCTGTGTGATTTCTGTGTCTTCAGTGTTTTCTGTGGTGCTATATGATTGTGAGATAAACCACAGAATACGCAGAATGGTTAACGGTCCGACGGTGGTATCCGAGATCAGCTCCAAGGTGGGAAACTCGTTAAATTCCTCACAAACTGCCCGCTTCCAGCTGATCGAGATAAATAAATTCCGGCGCCTTCACGCCGGCCTCGATTCGGATCTGGATCAGCCGCGGGGACTCGAAGAACGCCCGAGCATCCGCCGTTGAAGTCCAGGCAGAAAAGTGCACCACGCGATTTGGATCGGTATCGAACTTGAGCACCTGGTAGGAACGCTCGCCGGCAGTCTTCCGCATCGCAGCAGCGCCATCGAATACCCGCTTCCACGCCGCATAATCCGCGACTTCATGAATGATCAAGACGTACTGCATGCAGTGTAATCGTGGAGATGAATTAGCCTGCCTCACGCGGTGGTGCTGGCCGCAGCCGCGGCGTCCGCTCGCCGCTTGACACGCATGAATGGGAGGCAAGCCGGATTGCTCCAGGCCAGGAATGGCCAGTGAAGCCACCCCATGACCGTAGCCGGACAGTCCGTCCTGCCAAAGCATCTGCCCGGAGAAAAGATCCAGACAATGCATTTTACCACCCGAGTGCGCATAGACCTTGGTCTCATCCGCGATGACGGAGACAAAATCGTCCGACATTGCGGAGGACGAAAGGCGGGCGGACCACAGCCGTTCACCGGTCGCTTTGTTGAATGCGAGAACCGAGCGCTTGGCTCCGAGGAGCACGATGTTGGTGTGTTTCATAAAATATTAAAGGACCTCAGTTCAGAATTTCATGCAACGGACGAACCGCCTACAAGCCGAGCCCGATTGGCGCTACCGAACAATTGAATAGATGACGGCATCGTGAAGGCGACCCCGGAGATTGATCCGGTTCCTCAGCACTCCCTCGCTCGTAGCCCCGGACCGTTCCGCGACACGCTGACTGGCCTGGTTTCCCTCACACGCGAGGATCTCCAACCGGCGAAACTCCTTTTGAGAAAATACCCACGCCGTCAGCAATCGGACTGCTTCAGTTGCAATTCCCTTCCTGGCGTCACTGGATCGAACCCAATAACCAAGATTCGCCCGCAGATTGGGGCGATCAATGTAATTCAGGCCGCAGCCGCCCAACAGACGGTTGTTCCCATTCACAATCAGGAAGGCATATTCGGTGCCTTCCTTGAAGGCGACGATCTGTGATTCAACCCAGCTCCTTGAGTCATCAATCGAGTAATCCGGATGGCACCAAGGCAGCCATTCGCTCAATTGTGCCTTCGACTCAATGACTGCTTCAAAGAGTCGGGGTACATCGTCGATGACGTAGGGCCAGATAGAAATCCGGTCAGGCATCATTTCGTGATCGCTCCGTCCGTTTTTCACTGCTGGCGGTAGTCTTCAAGTTTGAGTCGCTAGGTGTCACGTGAATTTCCGGGCAAAAAATTAGCCGATCCAAACCAGGGCTGACTGAACGCTAAAGCCAACAATCCATCCGATCCGAGGGATCCAGGAAGAAAAACCACTCATCTTCGCTAATGAACGCCCGGGCAAAAATTGTCGTGGCGTTCAAATCACCAGAAATCCATCTGATCGGTGAACTGATAAAAAGAGATTGGTTCGCTGCTGTTTGATTTGCGAAGATTAGCGGCTAAAAAAATCCGGGGTTTGGTTTAATGACCCAAAATCAGTAATCGCCGGGATGCCCGGGGACATAGCGCAGTTTGACGGCTTCATAATAAGCGAGGTCGTGCGCGGGCGCTTCGACGCCGGCGGGCAGCGGACGCTTGGCGAATGTTTGGAAATAAAGCAGGCAGGCCTCGCGCCAGTCGCAGGCATCGCTTTCCTGCCGGCGCAATAGCGCCTGCACATGCGCGTATCTCTCTGCATCGATTTTTCCGGCGAGCGAGTCCCAGTCGCGCTGAATCGTGCGCACTTCATCCACCCCCTGCTGATAGCGCAAGCAGAGTTCATCCCAAAGAATACGCCCGGATTTCATGCGGTGATCCCAGGGAACGTGGTGAAACCAGAGCAACAGGTTTTCAGGACACGTTTCAATGTCATCCCAACGCGCGGCCAGTTCCTTGGCATAAGTGCCGGTCGCATTGGAACCCTTCGCCCCGCGATTGGCTCCGAGCCCAATTTCATCAGCTTGGTGATAATACGAGGAAGACCAATCCGGGCGCTCGTGATGCACCCAGGGGCCGGGGCCGTAATGATGGCCTTCCGCCATGATATGATGCAGCCCGAGCGGCATCGAGTAGTTCACCACGGTCTCGCGCGAACCAAGCAGAATTTTGGCGACGGTGGCCACCGTCGCTGGTGCGCGGCCAAAAGTCATTTGCGTCCATTCGCGAGCCACGACTTCAGCGCTCAGCGTATTGTCCCACGCGAGCCGGCCAAACGTGTACCAGTTCGCCTGCGCGAGCGGGTGTCCGGTCCAATTTCGGTCGCTCCCGGTATTGGCCACGCCCGCAATCACGGAGAGATCGCGCTCGTACAATCTGCCATCAATGACCCGGGCGACGGTCGAGCCCGGGCCTTGCGCGAAGGTGTCGGAGTCGAGCACCTCCTGCCATAGCGGCCCGAGGTAGGCCAGATGCACCGAGAGACCGAGGTACTCCTGCGTAATCTGCAATTCAAGGGCGAGGCGCGTGTGCGGCATGGCCCCGAACAACGGGTGGAAGGGTTCGCGCGGCATGAAGTCCAGCGGGCCGTTCTTGATTTGAACCACCACATTGTCGCGGAACTGACCGTCGAGGACGGTGAACTGTTTGTAGGCCTGGTTAACGCGATCAGTCTCGTTGTCTGCCGCGTACACGAAGGCGCGCCACATCAGGATGCCGCCGTGCGGTTCAAGTGCGTCGGCCAGCATGTTGGCGCCTTCCGCATGAGTGCGGCCGTATTCGTGCGGACCGGGCTGGCCCTCGGAATTAGCCTTCACGACAAAACCGCCGAAGTCCGGCACGTAGCTGTAAATTTCGTCAGCTTTTTTGCGCCACCAGGCGGCGACGGCGGGATCGAGCGGATCAGCGGTTTTCAATCCGCCGATTTCAATCGGTGCGCTGAAACGAGCCGTGAGATAAACCCGGATGCCATACGGACGGAATTCCTCGGCGAGCGCGGCCACTTTCTCGAGGTAGGCCGGCGTGAGCACGAGGGCGTTAGCGTTTACGTTGGTGAGGACGGTGCCGTTGAGACCGATCGATGCCATGGCCCGCGCGTAGTCTCGGTAGCGCGGATCGCGATACTCGGGCAGCTGAAACCATTGCCAGAGCGAAAAGCCAGCGTAGCCGCGTTCAATAAAACCATTGAGATTATCCCAGTGGTCGAGCATGCGGCGCTGAATTTTCGGGACACTGGTCAGGTTGAGTTTGTCCACCGGCTCGCCGGTCTGAATCAGGCGAAGCAACGCAAAAGCACCGTAAAGCACCCCGATGTCGCGCGACGCGGAAATCACAATGGTGCGGCGCCCATCACGGGGCGTGGTCTGAAGCGAATAGCCCTCCTCACCCACCGCGGACGCAGGCGCACCGGCCACCACAATCACAACCGCTTTGAGCCCGAGCATGCCATCGAGTCCCGCGGCAAGTTCCGTGCGCGCCGCCGCCAGCGTGGCTGAATCGGTGCCAGCCGGAGTTGACAGGACAATTTGCCCGAGCGCCGGGAGGTATGCTGCGAGCAGTTTTTCATCGCCGATGCGTTCGTAACGCAGCCAAAGGCGATAGCCGTCCTCGGCGTGCAGGGCCACAGGCCAGACCAGAAGAAGAAGACCGCAGACAATGCCGGCAATTGTAGGAGCGGCTTTACGCCGAGATGGTTTGGCGCAACCAACCCGGAGTAAGTTTGGACGGTCGTCCGCCAAAGAATCGCGGCGTAAAGCAGCACTTACATCCGACCAAGCCGAGGCACGCATTGCGAAATGGATCAGTAATAAATTCATGGCGTGGGAGGGGAATGGATTTTAAACCGGCCACCAGCCTGCATCAGACCAAGCAGATAGAGCAAACCATCGTAGTAGCGCCACTTGCCCTCCGGAATGGGTGCGTCCCAGAGGCGTTGCACGAAAGGCCGTGCCACCTCGGGATCAGCGGCCAGTCCGGCCACTGCCGCCATCGCGGTGAGACCAACCGATGAGGTAGCCGAAAGCGGTTTGCCATCGAGGGTATACTGATTGGGGAAGGCCGTTCCTTGCGCGGACAAAAAAAGAAGCACACGATTGCTTTGCGCGACCGGCCCGGCGCCGGAAGGAAACCATGCGTCATTAATCGCGACATTCGCGAGCGTGCGCCAGGCGTCATAGCGAAAATCCATTTTATCAGCGCCGAAACCGCCATGCGGACGTCCGTCGAAATAGGCGTACTCAGGCATCAAGCCGGTTTTTGGATGCGCGGCTTTCTGGAAAAAAACACGGCTTGCAAGTGCAGCCTGCGCCCAGAAACTCCGGTCATTCACATCGACCGCCCATCGCGCCCACAATTCATAAAATGCCGGTAGGTGATAAGAGGGATCGGTCAGCTTGCTCGCCTCGGCGGTGGGCGCGAACACCACCTGATGCTGGGTGAGGTCAAAGATTGCGGTGACTTCCGCGGTGGCGGACTGGTGGATCATCTCCCGCAAAAGCGATTGCGCCTCAGCCTCGTAATTGAAGATGCCCTCCCCGCTGCCCCAGCGATGCGCCGCGAAGAAAAGGGCCATGGCAAACCATTCCTCCCCATCGCTGGCCGAGCCAGGATCGATCAGCGTGCCGTCAAAGCGGCAATGCCACGCAAAGTAACCGCGCCGCGGTCCGCCGGCATGACGCATGTGGACCCAAGCCCATTTCCACATGCGGTCGAATTCCCTCCGATGATCGAGTTGGACCGCGATCATCATGCCGTACGACATGCCTTCCGAGCGGACATCGTTGCTGCCAATGTCGGCGATGTAAGCCATGTCGTCGCCGACCGGATAGTAGACGCGTTGCGTAGCATCGTTGCCGTAGAAGAGTTGATGCCAGGCAGCGTCGATCCTGGACTGCACCTCGGCGTCAGTCTTGCCGAGGAGCTCGACGAAAAGATCACGCTGGCAACCGTTGACGAAAGCTCCCTCTGCCGTCGAAGCAAACGCCATCACCGCGCTCGCAGCGAAGAAAACGATCAGTAGAAAGAGACGGGAGGGCATGGCGAACGGACTGGCCAGAAACCGGTCGGCCATCAGGCTTGGCCAAACTTTTTCCGGCGCTCGGCGAGTTCGTCACCGATGGCCAGATTGAGTTGCTTCGTAATCGGATAGCCGAGCAACAAGACCACCCCGATGGCAAAGGGCACGGCGGAGAAAACCGTGGCCGTCAGCCGGATGCCTTGAAGCGCGTGCGCGGACTGGGCGACATTGGCCACGTAGCCAAAGGCGCCCGTGATCTGGTTCGCCAGCGCGCCACCGATGCCGAGACCGGCCTTCAGGGCGAAAACGACCCCGGCATAGACAAAGCCGGTGGCACGTCGGCCATTCTTCCACTCGGAAAAATCGGCCACGTCGGCGATCATTGCCCAGAGCAGAGGAATGGTCGGGCCATAGGCGGCGGGCCAAAGCAGGCTCAGGATGAAAAGCTCCTTCACCGAAGTCGGCGGCAGCATGAAGATGATGGCCGTGATGACAGTGGTGAAGAACAAGCCCACCCCGAAAACCGCCTTCTTCCCGTAACGCACGGAGAGTGGTCGCGAGCAGAGCACGCCAATAATGGTCACAATATTGCCACAGATGTTGAAAAGGCTGAGGCCGACCCCGCTGACATTTGAGCCGTCGGTGGCGAGACTGAAGCCAAACCAGCGTAGCAGCGTGTGCCAAAGTCCCGTATCATCAGGCGAAATTGTGCTCATTCCGAAGTTTCGCACAAAGTCGAGCAGCGCGGTCTTATCGACGAAATAGGTGAAGTAGTAATACATACCCGTGCCGCGCAGAGCCAGAGTGGTGAAGATCATCAGCGTGATCAAAAACATCATCACCCACGGACGGCAGGTAAAGACGTCGACGATATCCTGCTTGATGGAGGTCTTCTGCTTCGGGTCGGGCTGGATGCGTTCACGCGAACTGATTATCAATGTGGGAGAAAAAATTGTTCCACATAAAAGAGTGGTAC
>JANYDX010000295.1 GCA_025363395.1 Verrucomicrobiota bacterium | reverse complement strand
AGCGCGCGCAGGCCGTGGCCGTGGCCACGCCATGTTGGCCAGCCCCCGTTTCGGCAATGATGCGCTTTTTGCCCATGCGCTTGGCGAGGAGTGCCTGCGCGAGGGCGTTGTTGATCTTATGCGCGCCGGTGTGGAGCAAATCCTCGCGCTTGAAATAAATTTTCGCCCCGCCGACGTACTCGGTCAGTCGTTCCGCAAAATACAGCTCGGTGGGCCGGCCGGCAAACTCCTTCAGATGATGCCGCAATTCCTGTTGAAACCCGGGATCTTCGCGCACCTGCTCATAGGCCTTCGTGAGATCCGCGAGCGCCGTCATCAGTGTTTCAGGCACAAACACGCCACCGTAAGGGCCGAAATGGCCGGCCGCATCCGGCAACTGCGTTGGGCTGACTCCTGGGGGTGGTGTGCTCGTGGCAGGCATGAACCGATACCGATAAATTGCGTCGGGGCTGAACGCAAATGGCATTTCACTTCGGCTCGACACGGGCCTGGACGGGGCCGCCTGCACCGGTCGGCCACTCCTTCCCTGATTCAAACCCGCAGCGGATTTGCGCCGGCCGCCTCGTCCCAATGATAAGTGACTTTCTCGCTGCCGATGCGCCATTCGCGCGGAGCCGTCGAGGTGAGCCAATCCAACGGTTCACAGCCGCCGGGGGTGCCGCCGGACAGAGCCGTCTGCATCGCCGCGCGGAAAGCGCTTTTTTGTTCCGCGGTGATTGTGCGTGGATCGACCGAGACAAACAATGCGGTCCCGCTGCGGGCCACGAGATCGAGAAACTGACGGTCAAATTCCCAGGGCGTTTGCTCGGTGTGAACCGCGCAATCCGGATCGCTCGCGAAAAACGTCCCGTGTTGGGGGAGACGGAAGGCGAGCGTATTTATGCCCATGCGACGCGTGCGCTCCCAAACCCGGCCCGACGTGTCATCACCCGTGCGCTGAATTTCGAAAAGGCCGGCACCGAGGTGTCCGATCGTGTTACACCCCAGAAGCACCGCGTCTCCCGCTCCCGCCCGCAAGGTGCGATAGAGACGCAAAATAATCTCCGCATTGGTGAGCGATTGATCGGCAAAATGCCAGCCTGGCTCCGTGAGTTCGGCGCCCATTTCGAAACCCCATTTTCCAAAAATATCGTACGTGGAAAAATCATGTTTGATCAGATCGTAGCCCCACGAATGCACGCGGGCGATATCATCACGGATCAGGGCGAGATTCTCCGGAAGTGTGACATCAAGCGGCTTTTCCTGGGACGTGCACGGACCGGATCGAAGGCGCCGCGGATCGTCCACGGTCATCAGCGCGGTCGGTCGCATCCAAATTCCAGCCCGAACCCCGATATGATTGATATCGGTTGCCAGGCCGCGCATGTCGGGAAATCGAGTGGCATCACCACTCTTCCACGGCCCGCCTGGACAGACGGTCCCTGACGTCCACCCTGCGTCGATCACGCAATAAGGGCGGTTGCGGTGACCAAAGGAAATATCGGCCAGAAAAGCCGCATCGCGCCGCATCGCGTGCGCATCGAAATTACGGCCATAAGCGTAATACCAATTATTATTTCCGCACACCGGGGCGAGGGTCAGAAGCGGCGAAGGGCAGAGCATTCCGCAAAACCGCGTTGTGGCGGCAAACGCCGTTTCTTCGGCTCCCGCGGCTTGCGACACCACGGTGGCCGCGGCGATCTCTCGATCACCCGGCCGACAGGGACTGCCCCCGTTGCGAAAATCCAGCCAAAGAGAGACGCCCTCGGCATCAACTGTCCAGAAACAGAGGGCCGCCGGCTGCGTTTTGACCCCAACCAGAAAAGTGCGTCCAGTGGCCTGATCATGGGCGGCAAAATACCAAGGCATGACCCGCTCCGGCTGAAGGGTGCGCCACTGCAAATCACCATAGCCACGTTCCCAGTGATCCCCGAGAAAAAGCGCGGCGGAAGGAAATTGTGTTTCCCAGCGCAACACCACCCGAGACAGCAAACCCGTCGGGCAGCTCACCCGAATCGACAAACCCGCGGGCGTATCTGCCAATTCAACCAAACCTTGGGCGGTCGTGAAGCGTGAGCCCTGCCGCTGCGCCGTGACGAGACCGGAACCTTCGTGATCAATCAGCACCCGCGCCGGGGAATCCGGCAGTCGCGTGATCATGGCGGGGGCTGCGCCGCCCGCAGGAACTGCTTTGGGCGTTTCGCCCGCACGCGCGGAAGGATTGAGCGCAGAGCCGATCAGCAGGGAACTGGCGCCGAACTTGAGCGCATCACCAAGGAATGCGCGGCGCTTGGGATCTGGTGGAAGATTGGACATGGGGAGGTGATGGAATGGGATGCGGCTTGAAATGACCAGCGCGCGAGGGGTGGATGGCCGGCAAATGTAACGCAGTGGAAGTACCCCACTCCACCACCGGCCAACCTCACTGGCCAGCGCGAATTCCGATTCAGTGGGACGCTTCGAATTCGGACTGGGTCCGGCGCCACGGGTTCCCCTAGTGCGTGGCCCGGACTTTTTTGCAAAACGCGTGACGCAGGCACAGGGATCGCAACAATGCCGCGTCCATGAACGCACTCATTGCGCGAATGCGTGACTACCTGGAAAAGGAACGGCTGCAGCCGGACCTGAATCGGGCCGCCCGTTGTACGGTGGCATTCAAGGTGCCGATGCTCGCGGCCCATTGGTGGCAACTTCCCATTGAGGCGTCCTTCGCCGCCGTCGCCGCGCAAAATATCGCGCTGGTCGACGTGCGCGGCTCGTATCCGTTGCGCCTCAGTCTGCTGTTGGCGATGACATTGGTGCTGGCCGGTTCCACCTGGCTCGGCGGCATGACGGGCGCCAATCTGCCCCTGGCCCTCGGCGCAGTCGTGCTTTTGATGCAAATCAGCGGACTGTGGCGCCATCTCAACGCAGAATACGGGCCCGCACTCGCCTCCGCCTCGGCCCTGCTTTTTCTGATCGCGCTAGCTCACCCGGAAGGCGAATCGATGGCCAACCAGCATTTCCTCGCAGCGCTGGCCGGAGGCGTCTGGGGCGTGCTCGTGCAAGGAGCCTTGTGGCCGTTCCGCGCCCAACATCCGCTGCGACGCGCCGTGGCCGACAGCTGGCTCGCATTGTCCGACCTGCTGGCTGCGATGGCCCCGGAGAAAAATCGCGTCCCGAACAAACGTCATCAAAAGATCGCCGGGTATCAGGCCGTGGTGCGCACCGCACTTGATCAGGCCACTGCAATCCTCGGCGCCGCACCTTCCCACAACCAGCGGCCCTACTTGCGACAGCTGGAGGAATTAAATCTGGCGGCCGCACGTTTGGCCACGCGCTTCATGGCTTTCAACGCTTCACTGGAAACACTGATGGAACGCCCGGATTTCGACGCGCTCGCGCCCAATTTCGAACCGGTGATCTTTCCCTCACCAACGCCGCGCGCAGCATCGCGCTCACGGGGGTGTCCCGGCAGCCGTCCCATCTGGCTGCCGCGGAAGTCCGTCTCCGCCGGCTCGGCAATCTGCTGCAAGCGCTGCAAGACCGCGTGCTCGCGCAAACCGGCCACGCGCCCGACGGAGTGCAACTGACCTTCATCCTCCGGCAGATCACCGGACTGCTGCCCGCGACCCACCACGCGCTGCGGGCCACCATCGAGCGCGCCGATGAACGTTCCGCTTTTTCCCTCGAACTCTTCGACGTGCAAACCTGGACGCTCCGTCCGCTGGCCTTCTCCCTCAACCTGCAGTGGCGGCCGGATCCGGCGCTAGTGCGCTTTATCGCCCGGACCACCGTGCTGCAATTGATCGGGGTGGCGGTCTTCAAACTTCTGCATCTCGAACGCGGTTACTGGCTGCCGTTGACCATGGTGGTCGTGCTGCAGCCGGAATATGGCACCACGCGGATGCGCGCGGGTCAGCGGGTGATCGGCACGCTTGCCGGCAGTGTCCTCGCCAGTGTGCTGCTCTGGCTTTCACTGCCGCCCGCCGTGCTGATGACCGCGATGGCGGCCACGATGGCGGGCTTTGCGTTCTGGTTGAAACGCAATTACACCATCGCCGTTTTCTTCATCACGCTGTTCGTGGTGTTGATCACCGAAATCTCCACCCGCGTCACCATCGCCTTCACCGTGGAGCGGCTCGCAGCCACCGCGGCGGGCGGAATACTGGCGCTGCTGGCGGCCCAGCTTTTCTGGCCTGTGTGGGAGCGCGAACGTTTTCCCGTCCTGCTCGCGCAGGCCCTTCGCGCCAACCGAAAGTATATCCGCCTCCTTGGAGAACGGCTGGCCAGCGGCGGCGGTTATGATGCGGAGGTTATCGACGCCAAACGCGCCGTGGAACTGGCCGACAGCATGGTTTTCACTTCGTTGCAGCGCATGTCCGCTGATCCGAAAAACCGGCAGGCTCCGCTGGAGGAAGCCGCAGCGCTGGCCAACGGCAATCTGCGAATCGCGCGAAGGTTGACGGTCGTGGCGCTGCACCTGACACCGGGTACGCCGCTCAACCGGCCCGAACTCGCGAGATTCGTCGCTCTGGCCTCCGCCACGCTGGAGCTGCTCGCCGTTTCCGCTGAAAGCGAACAGCCGGACACAGCACGCTTCACCGCCATGCGCACCGAGCTTGATCAAATCGCATTCCGCACTCCCGGGGAAAATCCCATTCCTCCAATGGAAAACGAAGTTTGTGGCCAATTTGCCCGTTGCACGACCCAACTCAGTGCGATGCTCATCGCCGCTCGGCCTGCCGGTGAGCAACTGAACTGGATTTTCCCGCGTCCGGCTTGCCAAGCCCTGGCGCATAAGTTTGCCTCCGTCGTCGGACGGCATTCCTCACTCCTCGCGCATGAAATTTTATCGGACCCCGCTTCAATCCTGCATTCTCCCAGTCTGCTCTCTTATCGCCGCGCTTTTTTCCGGTTGTGCCACCGCCCCACGGTCCACGGCCACTGCTGCCCGACCAACCGTTCCACCGCTCACGACTGCGAGTGTCGTCGCACCGCCACCGGCCGCGGCCGCCCCAACTGTCCCGATCCCTCCGCCAATCGCGGCCCCAGCTCCTGCAGCGCCAGTGACGCCCGCCGTGGCCGCAGTCGCAGTCCGGACCGCCACCATCAAGGGTTCCCAGGAAAGCAGCATCCTGCTCGATAACTACACCGCTTTCGTCTCAGCCGTTGATGGAAAGAAAATCGAGGCGGGGCGAAACGGTTGGGATACCTCGCTCGCGCTCGAAGCGGGGCGACGGCTATTGAGCGTGGAATTTAATCGCGGCGTTTTTTTGGCGCGCACCAAAATCGAATTGGAAGCGGTGGCCAACGCCGCCTACGAATTGAAGTACACCACCGACGCCGAGCTGTTTGGCCATAACAGCTTTTGTAATTTCTGGATCGTCGATCTTCGAACCGGCCTGACGGTAACGCTAACCAAAAAAGCTGTCGTGGAAAAATTGGGTGACGCTCCCAATCATTCCGCTCCGCCTTAGCGAGGGGTGGCCCAAAAGACCTGGCCACCATCCCGTCATTCTGAACGAAGTGGAAGATCCTACACTCACGAATATACTGCCTCCGGCAAATGCGTGAATCCTTCGCGCTGCCCAGGATGATAATCTCGCCTCAAGCCACGCCTCGATCAGATCCGCCGTTTTGCGCCGACTGCAGTTCAAGCGTCCGGTATGACACCCTGATAGATTGGGTGACAGAATTGCGCTCCAAGGCGTAACCCTGTTCGTCCACGCAGCTGACGGGCATCACGCCCAACAAGGAATTGGTGATGAAAACTTCGTCGGCGGCGCGAAGCTGGGCCACGGCAATTCCACTTTCCCGGATGCGTTCAGTTCCGGCAGCTTCGAGCACCTTCGCCCGGACGATTCCCGGCAGGATACCCTGCCCAAGCGGCGGGGTGCAGACGACTCCGTCCTTGACGATAAAAATATTGCTCGTTGCGCCTTCCAAAATCCCGCCGCCCTCTCCGATAAAAAGCGCCTCATCAAAACCGGCCGCCAGCGCGGCGCGTTTTGCGAGCACGGAACTGAGGTAGTTCAGCGTTTTTAAACTGGAGATTTTGTTTCCACGAAAACCATGCCCGATTGTTTTCAAACGAAAACCGCGCGAATAAAATTCGGCTGGATATTTCGCGGGCTGAGTCAGGATCATCTCTCCCAGCCGCGTCTCATCCTGGAACAGCACGATCTTCAGCCCGCCGTCAACGAGGTGGTTGGCTGTGATACATTGCAGGCTGCGTGTTCGCAGC
>JANYDX010000243.1 GCA_025363395.1 Verrucomicrobiota bacterium | reverse complement strand
CTAGGCCCGCCGTATTTCACGAATGGTCTACCTGTACCAAAGCCTGCAGTCGCACTCCTCTGCGCCCTCCCAAGGGGTTGAGCTACGCGCACCCGGATTTCATGCGATACAACGGGGCGTAACAACCCTGTTACCAGAAACGTTTTTCGTGCTGCCCCCAGCAGGACAGTTTTCTCCTGCGGTTCAATTGACCGCTGGCTGACTGTTTCCCAGTCGGCCACGTTATAACCCAGCCCGGCTTCACACCGGAAACAGAACAGGAGTTAACATGAAAAGCTTCTTCCCATCCCAACCCGTCCACACGGGTTGCGCGCGGTACAGCCACCGCTTGTTCAATAACGCAGCCCAATTACAATCGCCACTGAATCAATCCGGATCGACCGTCCGCCAGGATCGACCAAGCGGACTCAAGCGATCTCTGCCCATGCTGATCGGCGTACTGGCCCTTGTGGTCGGTAATCCATCGGTCACCACCGCCGCTACCAGCAGTCATTACCTGCAGACAAATTTGGTCTCGGATGTCATGGGGCTCGCGCCCGTCACGGACCCCAATCTGGTCAATGCGTGGGGCCTCTCACGCAGCGCAACCTCCCCCTGGTGGGTCGCCGACAATGGCACCGGACTGTCCACCTTGTACACGGGTGCAGGCGCGAAACTCGGCTTGGTGGTGACAGTGCCGCCTGTGACGGGCCAGATGCCTCCCGGATCGCCTACCGGAACGGTTTTTAACGGCTCGGCCGATTTTCAAGTGGGGCCTAATCAGCCGGCGCGATTCCTGTTCTGCAGTGAGGACGGGACGATTTCCGGATGGAATCCCGCCACCAATGCGACGGTCGCCATCAACAAGGTCGAAAATCCCGGCCACGCCATTTACAAGGGACTGGCAATCGGCCAGATTGCAGGAGCCAATTATCTTTACGCCGCCAATTTCTTTAAAGGCACGGTCGACGTATTCGATAAAAATTTCGCCCCGGTAATTCTGGGCGCGATGGCGTTTCGCGATCCTCACCTGCCCCACAACTTTGCTCCCTTTAATGTCCAGGCCATCGGAGACAAAATCTACGTGGCTTACGCCGAACAGGACGCCGACAAAATCGACGAGGTCGCCGGACGCGGACGAGGCTTGGTCAATGTTTACACGATGGATGGCACGCTGACCTTGCGCCTGCGTTGGGGACGGTGGATGAACGCTCCGTGGGGAATCGCGCTGGCACCCGCCGACTTCGGCCGGTTCAGCAACAAAATCCTGGTCGGCCAGTTCGGCAGTGGAAAGATTGCCGCGTTTGACCCGGACAACGGCCGTTTCCTCGGCTTCGTGCGGACGGAGAGCGGGCGGCCCCTGAAGATTGAAGGCCTGTGGGCGTTGAGCTTCGGCAACGGCGCCGGCGCGGGTCCGCTCACGACCCTGTACTTCACCGCCGGAATCGACGACGAAGCGCATGGTCTGTTCGGCACGATCACCCCCATCATGAATGACAGCGCCAAGCTGGCCGCTGATGACAAGGATGACGGCGACGAAAAATAGCCCGGTTCGCGGAGCCGGCCGTGGGAGCAACCACCCGCTCGGCCAACGATTACATTCCTGACACGCATAAATTCGCTCCGGCCTTTCAAGCCGGAGCTTTTTTTGGGGTGAAACCAGGATGTCGACATTTTTTCGTCGAACAGGCGGCCCTGAGTTTAAAACGCCGAATCTGCTCATGGCCGACCATGCCCATCGACGGCGGCATACGCCCCGGCGTTATGATCTGCTTGCGCCACCCCGGAGGTGGGCCAGCGTCGCCTCATGCAGCACGTTGAAAAACATTTCTCTGGCGGCGAAACCGTGCGTGATGTTGTGATCGGCATGGCGGATGGACTGACCGTTCCATTCGCGCTGGCCGCTGGCATCTCCGGAGCGCTGGCCTCAACCCACATCGTCGTCACGGCTGGGCTCGCCGAGGTCGCCGCCGGGTCCATTGCGATGGGACTCGGCGGGTTCCTCGCCGCCCGCGGAGATGCGGAACATTATCAGAGTGAACTCAGGAGGGAAGAACAGGAAATCATCGACGTACCCGAGTGGGAGGCGCAGGAAATCGTGGATTTATTTAAGGACTACGGTTTGACGGAGAGTGAAGCTGCGCCCGTGGTCGCTGCCCTCCGCCGGGAACCGAAATCATGGCGGGATTTCATGATGCGTTTCGAGCTCGGCTTGGAAGCTCCCGATCCGAAGCGTGCCCTGCGCAGCGCGTTTACCATTGCCGGTTCTTACATCGTCGGCGGGATGATCCCCTTGCTGCCCTACATGCTGGCCGCCAATGCACGGCAGGCGCTCACCATTTCCATCGCCGTCACCCTGCTGGCGCTCGCCGTGTTCGGATTTGTGAAAGGCCATTTCACGGGCGTCTCAAAATTCAAGAGTGCGTGGCAGACCGCCCTCGTCGGCAGTCTCGCAGCTGGCGTGGCATTCGGCATCGCCAAGGCCATCACGTGAAGGCAGCGGCGAACTGACGGCGGATACCTTTCTCGGCCCAATTCCGGCCGCATGCCAGGCAACAAAAACGCCCAACGGTGAGAGTTGGGCGTTTTGAAGTGGTGCAGCCATAGGGAGTCGAACCCCAAACCTCCAGATTCGTAGTCTGGCGCTCTATCCAGTTGAGCTATGGCTGCACAAAGGAAGGGCGAATAAGCGAAGTTCTCCGGGCGACTTCAAGCAGAATTTTTAACCGTCCAGGCCGTAAGTCCGTGGCGTTAAAACGAGGCGCGCCGCGATCAGCGCGCCCAGCGTCCGGTTTACGAGCCCGCCGCGCCCGCCAGCCGCCAGTCGAGCAATTCGATCTGCAACATTTTCCGGCCACCAAAATGATTCCAGTTGAGCTGGACCGCGAGTTCGAGGGCTGGCCCCACCGGTGGCAGCCGGTCCGCCATCTTCCAAGCCACGCCGCTGATCCGCCGCCCGCCGGCATCTTCTGCCACGAAACGAAAATGTTGCTCTTTGAAAACGTCGGGCCTGTTTTTCAAGCGGACACCATGCACGCCAAAGATCGGCTCAGGGTTGCCCATGCCAAACGGCTGCATCTGCTCCAGTTCGCCCATCAACTGCTCCGTGAGCTGCGTTGCGTCCAGCCAGCCGGACAGCTCCACGCCGGGTTCCACCGCCGCTCCTTCGCGGCTTTGGCGGATGACTTCATCGAATTGCGCCCGAAACTCGTCGAGCCGCGTCTTCTTGAGCGACACGCCGACCGCCATCGGATGACCGCCCCAGCTGTCGAGACAACCGGCGCAACCCGCGAGAATCTCCACCAGATTAAAACCGTTGATACCGCGGCCCGAGCCTTTTGCCAGGTCACCCTCATTGCCGAGCACGATCGTCGGCCGGTGATACTTGCGCGAAATGCGACCGGCCACGATGCCAACGACACCCGGATGCCAGTCTTCGTCGAAGAGAACCAACCCGGCGGCCTCGCTGAAATTTTCCTCCACGTAACGCTCGGCCCGCTCCGTAATCAGGCGCTCGATGTCCTGGCGCTCCTTGTTGAGATCGTCGAGCTGGCGCGCGACATTGTCGCAAAAGGCCCAGTCTTCGCTCAGCAACAGATCCACGGAAAGTGAAGCGTCGGCCAGCCGCCCGCTCGCATTGATCCTCGGCCCGATGCGAAAGGAAATATCACTCGGCACCAAACCCTGCTCCCGTTTCAACCCTGCGACTTGCATCAGGGCGAGCAAACCAGGACGCCGGGTGTCGGAGAGGACGCGCAAACCATGACGGGCAAAAATCCGATTCTCCCCGGCCAGCGGCACCAGATCGGCAATCGTGCCCATCGCGACCAGATCCAGGTATTCTTTTAAAACAATCGACAGAGCCACGGGATGATTATCCGCACGCAGCCGCTTGAGCAGTCCATGAGCCAGTTTGAAAACGAGTCCCACCGTGCACAGGTAGCGCCAGGCGCCATCGTCATCGCACGGATGCACATGCGGATTGATCAAGAGCGCATCGAACACCGGAGGCTCCTTGGAACGGTGGTGATCGACAATGATCACATCGATGCCGAGTTGCCGCAGGTACGCCACCTCGTCCTTGGAATTAGTGCCGCAATCGAGCGCGATAAACAAATCCGGTTTGCCGGCCTCCAGGGCGCGGTCGATGGAGGAACGGGTCAGGCCATAACCCTCTTCCGCCCGCCGCGGCACGACATAGTGCGGATTGAGACCCAACCGGCGGAGAAAACCCACCAGAATGGCCGTGCTGCACACGCCATCCACATCGTAGTCGCCGAGGACCGCGATGCGTTGACCGTGCCTCAGCGCCACGAGCAAGCGTTCCGTCGCCGCCGCGAGATTGGTGAGCAGGAAAGGATCGCCCAAGGTGGCGAGCGCGGGCTGCAAAAAAAGCCCCGCCGCCCCGGATTCGCCCAGACCGTTGCGCATGAGCAATTCCGCCACCACCGGAGTGGTGTTTAAACTGCGCGCCAAGTCCGCCACGCTTGCGGCTTGGACCGGCGTATAATTCCAGCGCATCGAGAGGTGATTTTAAGGTAGGGCGGATTATCCTGAATCCGCCGCAGGCACGGCGCGTTAAAGCTAACGCGCCCCACCCGCTTACTCCGAAGCGCGGGAAGAACCGGCCCACTCGTACTTGGGCGCAATATCCTGATGGGCCTCGACGTGCTTCCGGTCACCCTTGTGCCACCAGTAGAATACCTGGGCGGCGATGAAGATGGCGGAGAAGGTGGAGGTCACGATGCCAACCAAGAAGGTGAATGCGATGTCGTGCAGCTGGCCGCCACCGAAGAGGAATAACGCCAGCGCCGCAAGGAAAGTGGTCGTCGCCGTCATGATCGTGCGGGCGAAAACTTTCCGGATGGCGTTGTTGATCACGTCACGCAGCGCGCCACCTGGGTTGAGTTTCAATTCCTCGCGGATACGATCAAACACGACGACTGTTTCGTTGATTGAGTAACCGGCGACGCAGAGAATGGCCGCGACCATTGGCGCGGAGAATTGGTGGCCGAAGAGCACGAAGATACCGATATTCATCAGGATGTCGTGCAGCGTGGAAGCCATTGCTCCGATGCCGAAACCGAATTCAAAGCGGAACGCGATGTAGACGAGAATCACGAGCATGGAGACGCCGATGGCGAGAACCGCCTTCCAACGGATTTCCTTGCCGATGGTTGCACCGATCTGGCTTCCACCAATTTTTTCAAGATCGGCTTCCGGATAAGCTTTTTGCAAGGCCGTGAACAGCGCGTCCGATTTCCCGTAAGCAGTTTCAAGGTTTAGCTGTACTTTGCCGCTGCCGAGATCGCTGCTGTAAGTAGGGCTGATTTCGCCAATGGCGTTGGCTTTCGCGACTTCGCGGATCTTGGACTCATCAATCTTTTGCTTAAATTGAGCGGTGATCTGGTCACCACCGGCAAAATCGATACCGTAGATGCGGTCGCCCTGATAGACCACGTAGCACATGCTGACGATCACGAGGGCGATTGAGCCAATGGCCGCGGGCTTGCCGTATTTGACGAAGTCCACGTTGAGATCGCCCAGCATGCGGCGCATCGAGATCTTCTTCACCCAGTTCGCTTCAATGAGCATTTCCATCACGAAGTGGGCTGTGATCAACACGGAGAATAACGTGGAGAGCACACCGATCAGCAGGGTGAAGCCGAAGCCCTTGATTGGTCCGGTTCCGAGCCAAATCATGACGCCGCAGATGATCAATTGGACAAAGTGGGCATCAAGAATCGTCGTGAGCGCTTTTTCATAACCGCCCTGATTGGCGCTGGAGAGAGACTTGCCGAGCGCGAGTTCTTCACGCATACGCTCAAAAATCAGAATATTTGCGTCCACGGCCATACCGATGGTCAGTACGATACCGGCGAGACCCGGAAGCGTCATCGTTGCACCGATGCTGGCCATGATGCCGAGGATGATAATGATGTTAACCGCGAGTGAAAGCACCGCCACGATGCCGCCGGTGGCGTAGAAGGTGATCATGAACGCGGCCACTGCGACAGTGCCGATCAGGGTTGCTTTCACCCCGCTGGCGATCGCGTCGGCGCCGAGGGACGGCTCGACTTCATGCTTTTCTTTAATCTGGAGAGGCAGATCGAGCGGATTGTTCAGAACGTTCGCGAGATCGATGGCCTCGCGCTGAGAGAACGAACCGGAAATTTCCGCGGAATCGCTGTCGATTTCTTTCTCCACGCCAGGAGCAGAATACAATTTTCCATCAAGTACGATGGCGAGGCGCGCGCGGCGACCGGTGCGCTGACCGTCTTCCGCAATCGTCTTCGTTACCTGCGCAAACTTCGCGCGGCCTTCTTTCGTGAACTTCAAAATGATCCGGAAGCGGCCGAATTCATCCATCGTCGGATAGGAATCAGCGACGCCATTACCGGTCATTTCCGGAATACGCTTCACGTAGAGTTCCTCGGTGTAGCTCGCGCCAGTCTTATTGGATTCTTGCTCAAGCGTCATCGAATCGTAGCCGCCAGGAGCTTCCTGCGGCGGGGTCACGGTGGGGTGCACCAACTTGAAGTCAAGGCGGGCTGGCTTTACTAGTGTGTCCACCAGTACTGGATTATCCCTCGTGGAAACGCCGGGCAATTGAACATCAATGCGGTTGTCGCCGATCGGACGAATGATGGGCTCGGTCACGCCGAGACCGTTAATACGGTTGCCGATAATTTCGATGGCCTTGGTCAGCTTCTCACTGCGAGCTTCCTTGCTGAACTTCGCTATCGCAGCGTCGTCCACTTCAAGGGTAAAGGCTACACCGCCCCGAAGATCGAGGCCGAGCTGCAGATGGCCCTTGGAGCGGCGCAGGAGTTCGTCGAGGAGGATGTTATTGCGCTTCTCGACATTTTTGAGGGAGGCCTCAAGCCGGATTTGAGGGAAATACTGGGACAAATCGAGCTTCTCTTCCAGTCCGATTTGCTTGAGTGCAACATAGACACTGACAGCTCGGCCGGACTTGATGCGGTCGCTCACTTTGCCCATCAAGCTGGCAAATTCGGCCGGCTTGGCGGAGACCTCGGCCTTAACGTACTCGCCAAAGGGT
>JANYDX010000229.1 GCA_025363395.1 Verrucomicrobiota bacterium | reverse complement strand
CCAGTCACCAGCATCCTCGACGAGTGCTTCCTTCCTCTGTCGGGCGCGGATGACGAGATCCTCGCCCTTGTAGTAGGCAATGCTGTTGGCGGGCACGGATTCGAGCAGCCAGACGTTGCCGCCGATGACGGAATTTGCGCCGATGCGGGTATCACCGCCCAGGATGGTGGCGTGGGCATAAATCGTGACGTGGTCGCTGATGTCCGGGTGGCGTTTAACGCCCTTCACGGGATTGCCGGCCTGGTCGAGATCAAATGATTTGGCCCCGAGTGTGACGCCTTGATAAAGCTTCACGTGGTTGCCGATGGTCGCGGTCTCGCCGACGACCACCCCGACGCAGTGGTCGATGAAAAAATGCGTACCGATCCGGGCGCCGGGATGAATATCCACGCCGGTCCGTTCATGGCCGTATTCGGTCAGCATGCGCGGCAGCAGCGGCACCTTGAGCTGATAGAGGACGTGGGCGATCCGTTGCAGCGAAATGGCCAGCACGCACGGGTAGGCGACGATGATTTCCTCGACGCTGCGGGCCGCGGGATCGCCTTCGTAGGCCGCGGTGACATCGGTCTGAACCACCCGCCTGATTTCGGGCAGGCGCACCAAAAGTTCGTTGGCGACGCGCTTCGCGTTGCGCACAGGATCGGGGTCCTTGGCGAAGCGCAGGCTTTTTTCTGTCTCGGTGGTGAGGCGCTGCGCAATCTTGGCGAGCAACCGGTCCAGCCAGGCTGGCACGTCACCCTTGGACAGACTGGTATTCTCGAAATAGCCCGGGAAAAGCACGTGCATCAAATCCCGCGCGAGTTCGCTCACCGTATCTTGCGAAGGCAGGTTGACCCCATCGAGGTGGTTAATGCCGCCGTCGCGGTCGTAGGAGTCGAGCAGGGCCTTTTTGATGGCTTCGAAATTCATTTAAGAACGGGCACCGGACCACCTTCGTCAGAAATCTCCCCCGGTCAAACGTGTTAAGGCGGCGGCTTCGTCATAGGATGGACCGCCGCTCGGTGTAAGTCGGAATGGTGTGGTGATGGGCACTGGGTTTCCCTCGACCACGTAGTTTAGGTAATCTTGGTGGAGTAGCGGGGCACAAGTGGATTACACGCTGCGATGGGCAGCAAATTGAGGAGTAAACCGTTCACGGATTTGGCGTTAATCTGCGGGATTTTCCCCGGTGATTCCTGTTGAATTTGGCCGATATTTCCCGGTGAATTTCTGTATACATGTCATCCTTCTAATCCGTTGTTAAACTGAGCCGTGGGAATCAGGATTAACAGAAACTGATTGCTATCAAGATGCTGATCCAATCTTTTTGCGCAAGATGCTCGGCCAAGCATCGCAAAAACAATGAGTGCCCAATCGGTGTTTTCCCCTTTAAGCATGCTTGTCGCCTCGTGGCGCGCTCACGGATGCATGCGCGTCCGTTGTCTCAGCCTTTCGGCGTTGAGCCTCTTTATGGCGGCCGGGGCCGCCGTCGAAGTTACCGCGAGTTCGGTCGTGCCACCGGATTTCCCCCAATTGGTCAATGAGTCCGACTACATCGTGCGGGCCGTGGTCAAATCGGTGACTGCGGAGAAACGCCTGGCGCCTTCTGGAGCCACCCTGGTTTTTTCCCGGGTCGAACTTGACGTTAAGCAGGTTGTGGCTGGCAAGCCGCCTTCGCCTTTGGTACTCGATGTCATGGGAGGGAAAATCGATGATTTGGAAGTGGCCATCGCGGGTGCCCCGAAATTTACCGAAGGCGAGGAATCGATCTTTTTTGTCCAAGGCAACGGCAGGCAAGTCTACCCGCTGGTACGGATGATGCACGGGTTCTACCGCATCCAAAAAGAAACCGCCCGCAGCCGGGAATACATGGCGCGCAGTGATGGAGCGCCGTTGCGAAATGTCAGCGAGGTATCCCGGCCGATTCACGACGAGCAAGCGACCGCCGCCCCAAGCAGCGAAGAGATGGCGCAAGCCCTCAGCCCCGACGATTTTATTATGAAAATTCGCGCGGCCGCGACCAAAACCGAACTGCGTGAATACTAAAGTGCACAAGGCTTTCCTAACCGCAGGACTTTCGCTGCTCCTGACCGCGCAGATGTGGGGTTATGCATATGCCGGTGCGACGACGAATTCAATTGCCGCGTGGCTGCCCGGGACCATCCCGATGCAAATCAAACTAGGCACCGGCACCGTTACTTTGCGGGACGGCACCAACTATTCGACCAGTGTCCAGGAGGCCATGAACACTTGGAACGCCCAGCTGGGAACGGTCCAGTTTGCTCCTGTGATGGTGCAGCAGAGCAGCACGACGGACCCGGATCACACGATTAGCGAGATCGTCTTCAACAGTACGGTCGAGGGGACACCCTTCGGCGCCGGTGTGCTCGCGATCACGCTTTCCTACACCCGCCCCTCGATTCACCAGCGGACGGAATCCGATATCTTTTTCAACATAGCCTTCACATGGGATTCCTACCGGGGGACGCTGCTTCAGACTCCTATAGATATTCGTCGCGTGGCTTTGCACGAACTAGGCCATGTGCTCGGTCTTACCCATCCGAATGACGTCGGCCAGACGGTCACCGCCG
>JANYDX010000217.1 GCA_025363395.1 Verrucomicrobiota bacterium | reverse complement strand
CGCTTGCCGCGCTTTGCCCGCGCGCTAGTTCGAAGCGGCGGTGCCGACAACGCGGCGCTCGCGGATGAAGTGGTGCGATCCGCGTTGGCGCAGCCGTTGCACTCCCTGCCGGTTCCGCCATTTTTCGGAGCGCTGGAAACGCCCGTAGACGATGGGTATGCCCGCGACGGAAAACTGCTGGTCTCCGGCTGGCTGGCGCATCAAACGCTGCCCATAAGAAAAATAACGGCTCGAGTCAGTGGCGGTCCGGTAACGGCATTGGCGCATGGACTGCAGCGCCGGGATGTCGGCGAACGATTTCCCGGGCTAAGCGGCGGCAACCATTCGCAATTTGTGGGCCTGGTTGATCTGCTCGGTGAGGTGGTCGATCCGGCGCTCCTGCTGGTTTTCGCTGAAATGAATGACGGAAGCGTGCGCCTGGTTTTTGCGCGCCGTTTTTTATCTTGGGAACGGACGCCGGCTGCGGCGGGCAGTCCATGGTGCACGGTCCCGTATCCACTCCGATCAGGTTGGATGCTTCTGCGGGCGGTGCGCCGTCATGGCGTGTCTTGGTGGAGCTTGAACCGTTTGTTCGCCGCGGTGCGCGCACCCTTCGCTCTGTCACGAGTCGTGCGGGCCGCAGGGGAAGGAGCCTTTGCCGAGTCGACTCCACTTTCTCTTTTGCTCTCATCGTTTGAGGACCACGAAGTTCGCGCCGCTCCACCGCAAAACCGCGCGCGTGCGGTAAAGGCGGACGGCTTGAACCTGCTGTTTGTACTGCACTGCGATTTTTCCTGCGCGAGCGCCTTGCATGTGCTGGCGCTGGCGAGGGAGCTGGTGCGTCACGGCCACGCGTGCATCGCGGCCGTGCCCGAGCGTTTGGACACGCTCGCGGACCACGAAGACCCGCCGTGCCGCGGAATTTTGCACGTCGACACGATGAATGGAGTTACCTTTCCTAATGGCGGCGGGCCGGACGTCGTGCACGCGTGGACCACGCGCGAAAGTGTCCGGGTGGTGGCCGGGCGCATTAAGCAAATTCATCCTGATGTGAGGCTCGTCGTCCATCTGGAAGACAACGAAAAGCAGATTCTTGCGGCGACCTTGCAACGTTCCTTCGCCGATCTGGCCCGGTTGTCGGATGCCCTGCTCGATGATTTGGTGACCCCGGATTTGTCGCATCCCCAGCGCAGCGCACGCTTCCTTGAGTCGGCTGACGGAGTCACGGTGGTGGTGGACACGCTGGCCGCGGCGGTGCCGCCCGGGATTCCCGTGGCGCTGATCACCCCGGCAGCTGACTCCCGTTATTTTTTCCATCGTCCGCGGCATGAAGCAACCCGCCGGCTGGTTGATCCGACCGGTGACACCACGATTCTTTTCTATAACGGCAATGTCCACGCCTCGAACGCTGGTGAAATGCGCGAGCTTTATGTGGCAGTCCTCGAGCTCAACCGGACCGGTTTGCCCACGCATTTGATTCGGACGGGACGCTCCGACCAGGTGGATTTTCTCGGAGCGATGGCGCCAGAGGTGGCGCCCTTCGTCAGCGAACTCGGACGAATCCGGCGGCACCGGCATCTGGCTCCGTTGATGGCCCTCGCGGATATATTTGTGCAGCCGGGCGCCGATAATGAATTCAATGCCTGTCGGCTGCCGTCGAAACTGCCGGAGTTCTTCGCGCTCGGCCGGCCGGTCATCCTGCCTCGGACCAATCTCGGACGCATCACGCGGCACCGGGTCGACGCTTACGTGCTGGAGCAGGCGGACTGCGCGCACATGGTCGAGGCAGTAAAAACACTGCGCGCTGATCGGGCGCTTTACGAGGCGCTCGCGGCGGGTGCGCTCGCGTTTGCCGCTCGGCACTTCAGATGGGAACGCAGTGCAGGTGCGCTCGCCGAATTTTATGCCTCGATCATGATGACGTCCGCCGAGTCCACCCGATGAAGGCCGCGGTAGAGGTGTCCATTGCGTACGCGCGCGCGTCAATCGATTCCCGGTGGCTGCGCGGTTTGCGGTGGAGCGAACGCGTGTTTGTCGGCGGGCTGTTGTTTGCGCTCATCTTCAACTTTCCCGATTACCCGGCTGTGTCGCTTGATCCATCATGGCGGATTGCGTTGGCGCGCGCCTTTTTTGCCGGGCGGCAATTCGGACACGATGTGGTGTTCACCTATGGACCGCTGGGCTTTCTCATGGGCAATACTTACGACGGCACGCATCTTGACGTGCTGATTGCATGGCAGCTGGTCAAGGGCGTTGTCTTCACGGCCATCATCATGCGCACGGCGGACCAGCTGCCGGTGCTCGCGCGCTGGGCGTGTTTTTCTCTCTTGGTGCTGTTCGGGGTTTATTTCGAGGACGTGTTGTATTTGTTCATCATGACTCTCGTGGGCTTGTGGTGTGCGCGCGAAAATGAGGCGGCCAGACCGTGGACGAATCTGTTGGCGGGGTCGGGCCTGGCGTTTTTGTCCGCAATTAAATTTACCAATCTCATTCTCGCGACGGCGTCCGTTGTGATCATCGCGGGTCTGTATTTCCAAACGCGCCGCCGAACGGAAGCCAGCCGGCTGGTAATGGGATATGTCGGCGGATTTCTTGTGGTTTGGCTGCTGGCCGGGCAAAGCCTGGGGCACTTGCCGGAGTATTTTCTCAACTCGTCGCGCATCAGTCGCGGCTACCAGGAGGCCATGGGTCTGCCCGCCCCCGCCCAGGCACTGGGAAAAGCGCTGGCGGTACTCGTGCTGTTGGCTCTGTCCCTCGGTTTGAAGCTTTCAGGAAACTGGCGCCGTCCGCGAATCTGGGCGGAAGTTCTGCTGATCTCCGCCTATGTTTTTTTAATCTGGAAACATGGCTTCATCCGGGCGGATGGACATCTGGGTGGTTTTTTCATCGGCATACTTTCTCTAGCGGCCGTTGCGCCGGTATTGCTCGGGGAGATGGCCCGCTGGCGGCCGGCAAGAATATCCCTTCTGGTGCTCGCGGCCCTCATCAGTGTGTGGGGTCTGGACGATTCTGCCACGGTCAGCCGTTCCAATGCGTGGGCGATTTTTATGGACAGAATCTCCTGCAACGCCGACCACCTGGTCCACTGGAAAGGATTTCGGTCTGGCTACGACGAGGAACTGCGCCGGTTGTGCGCCGCCTCGCCCCTCGAGCGCACCCGGCAGAAAGTCGGTCGCGCATCGGTCGACGTTCTGGGCTACGATGGCGGCATTGTGGATTTGCACGGGTTGAATTACCGGCCGCGCCCGGTCTTGCAGAGTTACTCGGCTTATACGCCGGAGCTGGAGCGGTTGAATCGCGATTATTTTCTTTCGGAGAGCGCCCCGGATTTTGTTTTGCAAAAGCTTCAGACGATCGATGGACGCCTGACCAGCCTGGATGATGCGGTGGTGCTCAGACTGTTGCCGTATCTCTATGAATATGTGTTGGCGGAGGACGGGTTTTTGCTTTGGCGCCGGCGGGCACCCGCCGCATTGAGTGCCGCGGTTCCGCCCCTGCTTCCTTTGCTCGAAGCCGAACATGCCCCAGGAGAAATTCTGGAAGTAGCGCGTTTCGCGGATAAGCCCCTGTGGGTGGAAATCGATTTCCGCTTGTCGTGGCTGGGTCGTTTGCGGGCGATCTGTTATCAACCTCCCTTCGTGCGATTACGCGTGACGGATGCGGTGGGCGTCACCAGCGACTACCGGCTGCCTCTCTCGCAGGCGCGGGGTGGGTTCATCGTGAATCCCATCATCGATGATGCCGCCGATTACCTGATGTTTATCACCAATGAACCGCGCCGGCGTTTGCAAACCCTGGCCGTGATCACCGCGCTGGAAGACCGCTGGTTTTTTGCAGGGTCGTTTCATTTTCGCTTGAGCGAAGTTCCACTGCTGCGGGCGGAACGGTCCATGGGATTGGAAGCGCACCGCGCCCGATTCCATATGTTCAAGACCCTACCGGCATCGCAAGACGCCTTTGTCCCGTTCGGTGAGGCGGAAATCAGCGGCCAGTCTGTGATTATGGCGCACGCGCCCAGCGAGATCCGGTTTGAACTTCCGGAACATGCTTCGCGCGTGACCGGCAGTTTTGGTTTTGTCGCGGGAGCCCACTCCGACGGCGGTCAGACTGATGGGGCGATCTTCCAGGTGGTTTGGACTGACGGCCGGCAAGGTAAGATTCTTTTTTCCCGCCAACTTGATCCGGTGGGGGTTCCCGCTGACCGGGGCTTGCAGCCATTCTCGGTGGATCTCAGCGCCTGCGATCCGGGTCAGCTGTTGTTGGTGGCAAACCCCGGACCAACCGGAAACAACAGCTGGGATTGGACCGCGTGGACAGGCATCGAGATCCAGGCCGGCCCGCCAAAATAATTCAGCCGGCGAAAATATCGCCGGCGAACGACCCCGCGTTCACCCGGACAGTTTGTCATATAATAGATGACGAACAGTTCGAGCGACCAGGAATTGGTCCGGACGTTCTGGAGTGTTTTTCAACGCCCGCTGAAGTTTAGGTTCGGTGTGGGCGGGGTGCCCTGGCACGCCGCCCACACGGCGAAGCTGTGGTGGAGAAACTCGAGAACACGCCGTGGCCAGAGGGGATGAAGCGACGGGACCTACTGGTTTTCCGCTGTCTGATTCCATAACGCGATCACCGCGGCGTCAGGGTTGTCATGTTCGTAAGCGAGGATGCTCACTGATGCGGGATTGAGCAAAAGGTGCCGCGCTTCTTCCAGTGGTGCGCCGATCCAGCGCGTTGCGAGCACCCGGCCGAAATGGCCGTGCGAAAACAACGCGATTTTCCCTTCGCGGGTGCGGACGCGGGCCAGCAGACGGTCGGCGCGTGCGGAAACTTCTGCCGGTGATTCGCCATTGGGGCAGCCGTCGCGATAGATGCTCCACCCGGGACGCGCTTGATGGATTTCCGTGGAGCGCAGACCTTCGTAGTCACCGTATTCCCACTCGGCCAGGTCCGGGTCGATTTTGCTGCGCGTGCCGAATCCGGCGAGTTCGCAGGTATGCCGCGCCCGCAACCGCGGACTGGTGAGCACTTCACTGAAGCGCACCGGCCGCAGCCGCTCCGCCAGCTGGCGGGCGTCCTGTTCACCTTTCGGCGTCAAGGCCACATCAGTGCGGCTCGTGTGCTGGCCGGTGAGCGACCAGGCGGTCTCGCCATGGCGGATAAGATACAGATGCGTGAGCATGGAGCAGAAGAGAAACCGCTTCTCGGCGCTAGTGAATGCAAATAATCTAAAATCCGGCAGTTCGGGCGCGGCGCGGCCCGGCGCAAGCAACGGTCCTACATCAGAGGTTGGGCCATGGCCGTCTCATCTGAATAATTCTCCCAGTGGTTGAGAATTGGAGGCCCGATTATTTCCCTGCGCCCCACCGCCAGTTTCGAATTTCGGGCAGGTCTTCGCCATGCGCGGCGATGTAGGTTTTGTGGGCGTAGAGCTGGTCGCGGACGAATTGTCCGGCGTAGGCGACATGTGACGCCAGCTGCGGGACGCGGGCCACCACATCGCCGAAGAGATGGAAACGGTCGAGATCGTTGATCACGGTCATGTCGAACGGAGTCGTGGTGGTGCCTTCCTCCTTGAACCCGCGGACGTGCAGGTTCCGGTGATTGGTGCGCCGGTAGGTGAGACGGTGAATCAGCCAGGGATAGCCATGATACGCAAAGACGACCGGCTTGTCGGTGGTGAAGAGCGCATCGAACTCCGCGTCGCTCAGTCCGTGTGGATGCTCGCTGTGCGGCTGGAGTTTCATAAGGTCGACCACGTTGATGACCCGCACTTTCAATTTAGGAAAAAATTTCCGCACGAGTTCCACCGCGGCCATGGTTTCAAGCGTCGGCACGTCGCCGGCACAGGCCATGACCACGTCGGGCTCGCCGTCCTGGTCGTTGCTCGCCCACGACCAGATGCCGATCCCGGCGGCGCAATGTTTGACGGCCGCACCCAGGTCGAGCCACTGCGGTGAGGGTTGTTTGCCGGCGACGATGACGTTGACGTAGTTGCGGCTCCGCAGGCAGTGGTCGGTGATGGACAGCAGCGTGTTGGTGTCGGGTGGCAAATAGACGCGAATGACGCCGGCTTTTTTGTTCATCACGTGATCGATGAAGCCCGGGTCTTGATGGCTGAAGCCGTTGTGATCCTGTCGCCAGACGTGGGAGGAGAGCAGGTAGTTCAACGATGCCACCGGCCGGCGCCACGGGATCTGGCTGCACACCTTGAGCCACTTGGCGTGCTGGTTGAACATCGAATCCACGATGTGAATGAATGCCTCATAGCAGGAAAAAAATCCGTGGCGCCCGGTGAGGAGGTAGCCTTCGAGCCAGCCTTCGCACTGGTGTTCGCTCAGCATTTCCATGATGCGCCCGTCGGGCGCGACATGATCGTCGCCGGGAATGATTTCCGCGGTTGAGCAGCGGTTGGTGATGGCGAACACGGCGTCCCAGCGGTTCGAAGTGGTTTCGTCCGGGCTGAAGACGCGGAAGTTGTCCGGATTTTGTTTTATCACATCGCGGATGAACTGGCCCTGCACGCGAGTGGCTTCGCCGTCCACTGCGCCGGGTGCGGGGACTTTCACCGCGTAGCTGCGAAAATCGGGCATGAGCAGATCGCGCAGAAGGAGGCCGCCGTTGGCGTGGGGATTTGCGCTCATGCGGCGCGGTCCGGTCGGTGCGAGTTCCGCCAGCTCGGGCCGGAGACGTCCGTTTGCATCGAAAAGGTTCTCGGGGTGATAGCTCTGCAACCATTCCTCCAAGATCTTGACGTGGCCGGGATGACTCATGTCGCCCATGGGCACCTGATGCGACCGGAACGTGCCCTCGGTCGCCTTTCCGTCGACGGACTTGGGGCCGGTCCACCCTTTCGGTGAACGCAGAATGATCATCGGCCAGCGCGGGCGAATTTTAAAACCGTGGGCGCGCGCGTCGTCCTGGATGCGCTTTATTTCCGCCACAGCGGTATCAAGCGTTTCGGCCATGAGCTGATGCATGGTCAGCGGATCGTCCCCTTCGACGAAATACGGCTGGTAACCGTAGCCGACGAAAAGCGCTTCCAGTTCTTCGTGAGGGATACGCGCGAGGACGGTTGGCCCGGCGATCTTGTAACCGTTGAGATGCAGGATCGGCAGCACGGCACCATCGCACACGGGGTTGAGAAATTTATTCGAGTGCCAGCTGGTGGCGAGCGGGCCGGTTTCAGCTTCGCCATCGCCGACGACGCAGGCCACGAGCAGATCGGGATTGTCGAAGGCGGCGCCGAACGCGTGGGACAGGGAGTAGCCGAGTTCTCCGCCCTCGTGGATGGAGCCGGGCGTTTCAGGTGCGACGTGGCTGGGGATGCCGCCGGGGAAGGAGAATTGTTTGAAGAGCCGCTGCAGGCCCGCCTCGTCCTGCGAAATTTCCGGATAGACTTCACTGTAGGTGCCCTCGAGGTAGGCGTTGGCGACGAGGCCGGGTCCGCCGTGGCCCGGCCCGGTGATGTTGATGATGTTCAGGTCGTGTTCCTTAATGACGCGGTTGAGATGCGCGTAAATAAAGTTGAGGCCGGGCGTCGTGCCCCAGTGGCCGAGGAGGCGCGGCTTGATGTGGTCGAGCGTTAACGGCTTTTTCAGCAGCGGATTATCGTAGAGATAAATCTGGCCAACCGAAAGATAGTTGGCGGCGCGCCAGTACGCATCGATCTGGTGTAGTAATTCCGGGCTGAGCAATGCGTCGGTGGTTTTCATGGTAAGATCATTCGAGTTTTTCCGCCGGCTCCAGCAACCCGTGCACGGAGCGCGCGATCATCAATTCCTCATCGGTGCGGATGACCCGGACGGTGACGCGACTCTCCGCAGTGGAGATCAGCGCAGCGTTGGCGGCGTTGAGCGTTTCATTCAGGACGAGTCCGAGAAAACCGAGCCCGGTGCAGATGCGCTGGCGAATTGCCGGACAATTTTCGCCAATGCCGCCCGCAAAGACCACGGTGTCCACGCCGCCGAGCGCGGCGGCGAACGCCCCGAGCCATTTCTTGGCTTGATAACAAAAGAGCGCCACCGCCTCCGCGGCGCGGACATCCTGTGATTCCTGCTGGAGAAGGACGCGCATGTCGGCGCTGATTTCCGAGACCCCGAGCAAACCGGACTCGTGGTTGACGAGGTGTTGGAATTTTTCCCCGCTCATCTTTTCCGTGCGGGCCAGGTAGGCGGCCAGCCCCGGATCCAAATCGCCGGTGCGTGTGCCCATGACCAGACCGGCGGCGGGGGTGAAGCCCATGCTGGTGTCGATGCTTTTGCCATCGTGAACTGCAGCCATGCTGGCGCCGCTGCCAAGGTGCGCGAGAATAATGCGGCCGGTGGTGGCTGCTGGATCGCCCAACCTCTGCAGTTCCGCCATCAGGAACTGGTAGGACAAACCATGAAATCCGTAACGTCGGACGCCGGACTTTTCGTAATGTCGTGGAATGGGCAAAGCTTGGGCGACACGAGGCAGGTCGTGGTGGAACGCGGTGTCAAAGCACGCGAATTGCGGAAGCTTGGGGCTGCGCGCCTGCAATGCTTCGATGAGGGCAATCTCCGCCGGCAGATGTTCCGGATCGAGCGGGCTCAGCTTGCGCAGCGCTTGGAGCAATGCGGGAGTTATTTTTTGTGAGGCATTGTAATCCGGGCCGCCATGAACCACGCGGTGACCGGCGGCGGCGAGATCGTTCACGCTCACGATGGGCTGAAGCGCGTGCAGCACGGCGGCGAGGTAGTCGGCAGGCCGGGCGGCATCGAGCGGCTCACGCACGGTCGTGCCGTCGGAAATAATTCTCAGGTTCAGCGTGGCGCCCGACTGTCCGAGGCCGTCGATGTGGCCGGTCGCGGCACAAGTCACCGGCGTGGTGAGGCGGAACAGCGCGAACTTCAGGCTCGAAGAGCCGGCATTGAGCGTGAGGATAAACCCGGGCGAACTAGACGGGCTGGGGTTCATGACCGGGGCCTCGAACCTGCGGGTAGTCTCGGGAAGAGAGGAGGCTGTTCACGATTTCTCCCGCGGGTTAAATTTTGAAACACGGGCCAGCTGTTCCCACAAGGCGCGTTCCTGGGCTGCAACGGCTGGCGGGGTCTTGAGCCGGACGAGCGCATAGAGGTCACCCCGCGTTCCGTCTTCGCGTGGCAGGCCCAGCTGGCGCACGCGCAGTTGGGTTCCGGCCTCGGTGTCCGGTGCGACGCGGAGCGTGGTAGTGCCGTCGAGAGTGGGTATTTTCACTTTCACGCCGAGGACCGCCTCCCACGGCGCGAGGTCGAGGTCGCAGTGGAGATCGTCGCCGCGCACGGTGAAATCCGGGTGTCGCGCGAGACGGACTCTCAGGTAAAGATCGCCGGCGGCGGCCCCCCCGTGGCCGGGACCACCCTGGCCAGCCAGCCGGATTTTCTGTCCCTCGCGCATGCCGGGGGGAATGCGCACTTGATAGGTGTTGTTCCGACCGGGTTCACCGTCCATCTCGGGCCGTCGCAAGGTCACCTTGCGTTGGGAGCCGCGCAACACCTCTTCCAAGGTCACGAGGAGATCAGCTTCGATATCCCGCCCCGGCTGGGCATAGACGCCTTCGTCGTCAGTGTGGCGGCCGCCCGTTCGCGGAAAAGAACCGGAACCGCCGCGGCGGTCGCTAAAAAAGGACTCAAAAAAATCGCTGAAGCCAGTGCCACCAAATTCAAAATCGGGCTGCCCGGCCGCGTCGGCGCGGCGGCCGCGCGCCCCGCGTGGCGGTGGTGCCGCGCCCGCCCCCTCCTGCCAGTTTGGTCCCATTTCATCGTAGCGCGCGCGTTTTTCCGGATCACCGAGCACCTCGTAGGCTTCGTTGATCTCTTTGAATTTTTCCTCCGCGGTGACTTTGTTTTTCGCCACATCGGGATGATAGAGGCGCGCCAGTTTGCGGAACGCCTGTTTAATTTCATCGACCGAAGCGGTGCGCGCCACGCCCAAGGTTTGATAGTAGTCTTTGAATTTCACGAAGGGGGTTTGGTTTCCAGACGGAACCCTAGCTCAAATCAGAGGCGACACAAGATTGCGGGTGGTGGCGTGAAAAGGCCCCGGTGGTTTTCATGGTCTGAAGACAGGCGCAACGCGCGGACGTTCACGAGTTTCGATCCGGCTTGAGACATCGGGTAATTGTAGGGCGGATGCCCTCACCCGCCAGGATGCCGGGTGAGGCACTCCGCCTACAACCGAGCGTGCGCAAGCTCGCATTTGGACTGCAGTTTGATCGAAATGTAGGAGCCTGTTTACAGGCGATTCCGGATTAGGTCCGTGGCTGGGCGTTCCGAATCGCCTGTAAACAGGCTCCTATAAAAAAAATTCCCGCTTTCGATCCTATCGTACCCGCGGCCAGGAGAATTTCTTTTCGGGTGGAGCTGAGGGACTCGACTCTCGCTTCTGGACTGGTGCTCCACCAGGTTGCTGGCGGGCTGCGGCAGCGCGCAATTTATCCTTCTTGTTCGGACGCTTGCCCTTGATGCCGCCGCCGGTGACGTCCGGGATATCAACTTCGGTTTCGACGGGTTCGAAGCCTTCGATTTGTTCGCGCGGCAAAGTGAGCTGATGTCGCTTTTCAATCAGGGCAAAATGCGCATGCGTGGCGGCGCTGACGAAATTGATCGCGATGCCGCTTTCGCCAGCGCGGCCGGTGCGGCCGATGCGATGGGTGTAATCCACAGCCGAGCGCGGCAGGTCAAAATTCACCACGACGGGCAATTCCACGATGTCGAGGCCGCGGGCGGCGAGATCAGTGGCGAGAAGGACCTGGATTTTCGACGCCTTGAAATCCGCGAGCGCCTGGGTGCGCGCGCCCTGGCTGAGTTCGCCGTGGAGGGCGGTGGCGGTGATGCCGGCCTTGCGCAATTTTTCCGCCACATGCTCGGTGGCGTATTTGGTCGCGACGAAAACCAGCACGCGGCTCCAGCTGCTGGTCTCGATCAGGTGGCGGAGCAATTGCGTGCGCCGCGGCGGATCCACCTCGATGGCGCGTTGCAGAATGTCCGGTTTCGTCATGGGCTCGGGTGGCACGTCGATACGGACGGGTTCGTGGAGGAGGCTGCCGGCGAGCGACTGCACCGCCGCGGGAAAAGTGGCGGAGAAAAGCAAATTCTGGTGCCGCGGCGGAAGCAGCGCGAGGATGCGGTTGAGCTCAACCGTGAAGCCGAGCGAAAAAAGCTGGTCAGCTTCGTCCAAGACCAGAATCGAAACGGCGGAAAGGGACACGGCATTGTGATCGATCAAGTCCAGCAGCCGGCCCGGGGTGGCGATGATGAC
>JANYDX010000200.1 GCA_025363395.1 Verrucomicrobiota bacterium | reverse complement strand
CCCCGGAGTGCGTCCCCTACAAATTACCGGATAAATGTCCCGTGTGCGGCACGGCTACGATCCAGCTCGAGGAGGAAGTGGCGACGCGCTGTCCAAATTTAAATTGCCCGGCGCAGGTGCGGCGGCGGCTGGGCCATTTTGTGTCGAAGGCCTGTCTTGATATCGACGGACTCGGCACGGCGATGATCGATGAACTGGTGGAAAAGGGTTGGGTGAAGGAACTGCCCGACCTGTTCCGGCTCAAGCGCGAAGACCTCATGACTCTCGGCAAGAATGTCGGGAAGTCCACGGACAACCTGCTAGCCGCGATTGAAGCCGCGAAGCAGCGGGAGCTATGGCGGGTGATTCACGGACTCGGCATCCCACATGTGGGCGTGTCGGCGTCGAAGGACCTGGCGGCGCATTTCCGCGATTTGGAAAAACTCGCCGAGGCGAAAGTGGAGGATTTTATCGCCAACAAGGAATCCGTCATCTCCGGCATCGGCGACACGATGGCTCGGGCGATCGTCGGTTTTTTTAGCGTGACACGAAACCGGGCAGTCGTCGGTGAATTGCTGGGAGTAGGCCTGAAGCCACTTGCTCCAGAGAAAATTGTCGGAGGCAGCGTGCTGTTTGCCGGCAAGACGTTTGTGCTGACTGGCACGTTGCCCACGATGACCCGGGACGAGGCCGCGGCCAGAATTGAGGCGGTGGGGGGCAAGGTGTCCGGCAGTGTGAGCAAGAAAACCAGCTATGTCCTCGCGGGCAGCGAAGCCGGTTCCAAGCTCGAGAAAGCCCGCGAGCTTGGCGTGACGGTGATCGATGAAGCGGAATTGCTGCGGTTGCTCGCCGGTGGGTGAAGGGAGTTCGCCGTGTCCGGTCCGCGCCGTGATTACCCAAATACTGTGGCAGTTTTTCTCGCGAACGAGCGAAGCCTCACGAACGGGCACTCCTTAAAAATCCTCCCGGCAAGTTTACCTAGCTGCGGCGGGCTTCGGAGTATTCAATTCCCAGGGGATAAAATTCCTCTGATCGACTTCGTATCCTTCGGCGCCCATCAGGGTCTGGGCAGGGCCATACGCTGCGAATTAGAAGCCCTGTCGCTGCAGTTGCGTCTGCAACTCCCGTTGGAAGGCTTGCACGTCAGGTGCACTGGGCTGATAGCCTTTTTGCGGGGTTTCCAGCATCAAGCGGCCATATTGATCCAGCGCCCATTTGCCTGAAACGCCGTCGCTGAAAGTGACACTACCGCTCACCGCCGTGCCCGGACGCATGATGCGGTCGAGTTCCAAGGCCACGCCGCCGGGTCCATCCGGTGGAACGGGTAGCTCGTCCGTCGCGCCTTCGGGCAGATCGTCGATGGGGAGATCGTCTTCACCCGGTTGCGCGGCGCTCGGCTCGGTGGCGGCCTCTGGCCGCGCCGGGGAAGGGGCGGGCTTCGCGGGCGGTGCTTTCGAAACATCAGAGGCGTCGGCCTTGGGTGCGGCGTCTTTTAGCTCGAGGTTCAGATCGTCCACCAGGAAGCGGACATCCCGGTAGGTCATGGAAATCTTGAATTGCTCGGCCAGTTTTTTCTGGACGAGGGAGAGATTGTCGCCCGCGGCAACCCACGTGGAGACACTTTGTTTTTGTTCGGGTGTGAGAGTCATGGAGGAGATCCAAGCCGGACCTTAATCAAGAAAAATGGCTTGGCAACACGCCAAGCCCACAAAGTCGGAATAGGGGGAGGGCAAGATGCCCTTGGTCATACTGATTTTTAGATGCTCCACCTGAGATTACACTTCCCGATTTGATGTGGGCGGGGTGCCATCACCCTGCGGTTTCAATTTTCGGAGTGTTTGCCTCGCAGGGTGGGGGCACCCTGCCTACAAATACAAAACGACAGGATCGCCAACCTGCACTTACTTGGTCAGCTGCGTCTTCAGGAAATCGACGCTGCCGCGCACCGAGTTGTCCTGCTCCATCATGTTTTCCACCGTCTTGACGGCGTGGATGACGGTGCCGTGGTCGCGTCCGCCGAAGGCCTCGCCGATTTCCTGGAGGGAGTGGCGGGTGAGCTGGCGGCTCAGATACATGGCGATCTGGCGGGGAAAGGCGATGGCGTTGGGCCGGCGCTTGCTCGTCATGTCGGAGTGACGGATCTGGTAATGGTCGGCGACGCGCTTCTGAATGCCCTCGATGTTGAGGCGGTTCTGAGCCTCCTCCATCAACACGTCCTTCAGGAGGTGTTCCGCAGTGGCGAGGTCGAGGGGCTTACCGGTGAGCGCGGCATAGCTGGAAACCTTGATGAGCGCGCCTTCGAGCCGGCGGATGTTTTTCGAAATGTGC
>JANYDX010000162.1 GCA_025363395.1 Verrucomicrobiota bacterium | reverse complement strand
CGGCGGTGGCGGCGACGCCCACGCGGTAGCTGTAATCGCTTTCGCGCTGAATTTCGGCGGAGACCCGGGCGAGTTCGATAATCGGCTGGGTGATGAGTGCTTGGAGCCGGTAGGCCACGACGAAGGCGAGCAACACGGCGGCGAGAAAGATGATGGCGGCCGCGCGGAGCAAGGTGCTGGAGCGATCAATATCGGTTTGGGAAAGATCCGCCTTGATATAGACGGTGCCGAGCGTGCGGCCGGCGTTGATGATGGGCGACCAAATCACGGCACGATCAGTACTCATCAGCCAGGAAAAGCGTTTGAGTCGTGGAACCGGTTCATGGGCACCGGGGCGGATGAAATGGGCCAGCAGTTTTCCATCGGCGGAAAACACGCCTACCACCACGATTTGCAAATCGGGAACGACCAAATTCAAGGGCAGGTCGGTGGCTTCCGGATTTTGTTCCAACAGGGGAGTCAAATTCTCAGCCAGCAGCTTCCGGGAATTCTCAACCCGCCGCTGAACTTCGAGATGAAATTGCCAGCGGTCATAGATATAAAGCCCGGCAAATGCGAGTGAGAGACTCACACCGCAGATCAGCACTATGAACAAGGTTAGCTTCCAGCGAAAGGTGATGCTTTTCACATTAGAAAAGGCGTTAACCGCCCTAGGCCATTAGATTACAGTATAATGTCAAACGCCATCGCCGCCGGAGGCGTTTCGGGCCGTCAAGGCCGGCTGGCCGACGTAAAATCGAAGTAGGTGAAATGCAGATTTTCCTCCACGGATATAAAAAACATCCTTCCCGCAAAATGCGAAGCGCTTTGGGCGGGCAGGCTCGGACGATTCTCAGTCGGCGGAGAAAAATTCATCGTTACCACCAGCTCACGCATCTTGACGCTGAGGACGGGGGAGTAGGGGGCGTCGAGGGTGAGGGTGAATTTTTCCACGTGTGGCTGATGTTTGTTTATCATCAGACGAAGTCCAAGATGGCCCAGCATTTTATCGGTATTCGTGGACTGTTCGCGAAACGTGCAGGTGAATTCCGCCCGGTCTGCGTCTTCGCTTACGAGTTTCAATGTCCCGGGCTCGATGTCGTTTTTGTGGAAAGTAGCCTGGGTGGGGCCCGGAGTCTGGCTGGCCTTGTACTTGAAATATTTTTCCAAATCCTCCGTCGTGGGCGCATGGCCCTGGGTGCGCAAGAGGGTCCATTGCTCCGCGGGAGGTTTTGAGGGATCGAACCGCTCAGTCGTCTGTTGTCCATCACGCTCGGTCGTGACACTGTAAGCCCAGGCTGGAGGTACTTCCGGACTGAATTTTCCCAGGGCGGTGTGCAAATAGGCCATTGTGTCCGCTGAAGCGCCACCACCGAGGAATGAAGAAAGCACTGCGATGAGCAGTCGGACAGAGAGACCGAAGATTTTCACCCGATGGTGGCGGAAGCCTGGGAATGAACCGCACAATTTTGCCATGAAGTGGCAGCGTGTCGGGCCGGCCCTGCAGATCAATCCGGATCAACGCGCCCATCGCCGGCTCGTCGCGCGATGCGCTGACTATTGCTAATTATTCCTAAGAAAAATCATGCCCGTGCGTCGTATCCATATGAACCTCCAACGCTACAAATGGCCGGTCTTAGTCGCAGCGAGCCTGCATGGCGCGCTTTTCATGAGTACTCGTGAACCCTCGTCACCATCGACTAAAACTCATGTGGTGGAGGTGCCCTTGCCACCGATTCCCAAGGACGCGATGATTGAGGTAACGCTACCTGAGGACACGAGCGGTGAAGTGGCGCTCCCGCGAGGCGGGCCCGCTGTGCCTGTGCTACCCGACGTCGTAGTGCCTTTACCGGACAAATCGATCATGACGACTCCGGTGGCCGAATATCAGGCGGTGCAAGCCCCGGTGACGTCGTTGAAGGATTATATCGGCGGTCCGGCCGGTCCTGGGGAAAACTCGATCCCAATCGCCGGAATACAGGTTGTGGGAGCTGGGCAGCTTGATCGACACCCGCGGGCCATCGCGCAGATCTCCCCTGATTTTCCCGCGACGATGCGGCAGCAAGGGATCGCGGGCTCCGTGACGGTTGAGTTCGATGTGGATCGGGAGGGGAATGTGGTGCGGGCGGAGGCGATTCAATCAACCCGCCGCGAATTTGCCGAGCCGGCGCTCAGGGCGGTGCGCAACTGGCGTTTCGAACCGGGCAGGCGCAACGGCCGGACTGTTCCCTTCCGCATGACGGTCCCAATCAAGTTTGATCTCGGGGTCGATTGAGTTCCGGTCAGACCGCGCGCGCCTGCATGAGCCGGTTGACGCGTTTCACGAGATCCTGCGGACTGAAGGGCTTGGTGATATAATCGAGCGCACCTAATTCCAATCCGAGATTGCGGGAGTCGGTCGAGGCCCACGCCGAAATGATAATGATTGGAATGGTCGCCGTGAGAGGATCACGCCGCAGGATTTCACAGACGCCGAAGCCGTCCAGATCAGGCAGCATCAAGTCGAGGAGGATGATATCCGGTCTCCTTTGTTTGACGGAGGCAATGGCCTCCCAGCCATTGGCAGCGGTGGTGACATCGTGACCTGCACGAACCAAATGAAAGTGCATGAGCTCGGTCAGTTCGGGCTCGTCGTCCACTGCTAGAATTTTAGCGACGTAAGGCATGGGCGCACGGTAGTGCCGCTGTGTGACGATCGAGTGCGAGGCAGGTGACGATTGAGCAAACTCTTTGCGACTGGCTCAGCGGCAGGGCATTTTTTACGCGCGGGTCGTGAGTTTAGCGGACAGGTTGCTCACCCGAAACCCCGGGAGTTTATCGGAGTCGCTGGATTTAGGGAGCGGTGTCTCGGGTTGGGAGGGGGATCTCGGTGGTCATAGTTCGCGATCCAACGTGTTTTTCGAGATGGGCTCCTTTTACAAGTGAGTAGCATGCAGAGCGGAGCTGGCAGGTATAAAGACGGAAAACCTTGAAATTCGTTGGATTTTTAACTGGCGCCTATCGCCTTCTGTGCCATGGTCTGAGCAGAATTATCAATCCCACCAAATGGCGCGCAAGATAGCCTTCCTCAACTACAAGGGCGGTGTCGGCAAGACTTCCCTGATCGTAAATACAGCAGCCAGTCTCGCTCGGCGCGGGATGAGAGTCTTGCTGCTCGATTTTGACACTCAGTCTAACGCCAGTATTTGGCTGATGAGGCTGGAAAGGTGGAATAAAATCAACGCCACTGGTACTGGCTCGGTTTATTCAATTTTCGATCCCGGCACGGCTCGCTTGGCCAGCTGCGTGATCAAGGACGTGGTGGAGGGCAAGGATGGAGAGAAGATGTTGCCTGGCTTGGATCTCGTGCCAACGACCTTTAATTTGGTGGATCTTGAGGGCGAGTATAAATCGGATCCCAAGCGACCTTCGTATGTTATTTTTCAGGAGCAGCTCGCCGAAATCGAAAACAATTACGATTTCATCCTCTTTGACTGTCCGCCCAACGTTCTCCGCGCTTCGCAAAACGGCGTTTATTGCGCCAACGAGATTTACGTTCCGTCCAATCCCGACGCGCTCAGTTTGATCGGGTTCACGCTGCTGATTGAAAAGCTCGTGCGGTTTCAACAAACCTCCGCGAGTTTTCGCACCTCTGCGATGGGGCAGGCCGCGATGGTGTACGGCATTGTTTTCAACTCAATCAAGTCGAACACGGACATTGAGGTGCCGAAGATGCGCATGCAGCTTCGACTGAACCAATTCAAGACGCAGAAACGGGGATGTGCTCCCTCGGCGAAGATTTGCACCACCCAGATTCGTGATGCGATGATTGTCCGCCGGGCCGTCACCTTGGGTCTGCCGGTATTCCTGGTGGGCACTGAAGCCACCGAGGAGGACAGCGTGGCGAATGACTACCTTAGGTTTGCGAATGAGATCATCGAAAATCCACCCCAGTAATCGATAGAGGAGACCTTACACATGGCCAAATTCAGCAGCAGCGAATGGGACGAAATCCGGAAAAAATTCCGTCACTCCATCATGGCGGACACGTCGCTCATCAGTCTGGCCCAAAATCTTGATACCAAGGAATGGCCGCATGCGGGGGAGGAGGAGAAGCCGTCTAAGTACATCGATTTTACGTACGATGAATTGCTCATGTTGCCGGAAATTGCGGGTCGTTCTGATCAAGCCGACCATCTGATGGGGATTTTGAAAGAGACACTGGCTTTTGATGATCCTTTCGGCGACATGGTGGCCCAAGTTGAAGAAACCTCAGCCAAGGAAAACCCCATTCTCAAAACCCTGGGCCGGCTGAATATCCCGGAGGATTTTCCGCTGCTGCTCGGGAATTTCAGTGAAGGAACCCGGATCGTGTGCGCAGCGGAAAGCGTTAAAACTGTCGGAGGGTTTGCCAACTTGGGTCAGCAAATGTCCACCCGGGTGGTCTTGGGTGGGGATTTTCGCCATGCCCTGAATGCACTTACGCATGGTGACGAGGAAGGTATTTCTCAGTTTCTCCCCTATCGCAAGGGAGCGACCGGGCTGCACCTGGCTGAATCGATCGGACTCATTGCCGCCAGTCTTCCCCGGCCCGAGCAGCTGTCCCTCGCCAAATTTTATGGCGCCAAGCTGCCCGCAGCTGACGCGGCCGCCGCCAAATCGATGACCAAAGAGCAGGTGGAGAAATTGGAAAATTCGCTCCGCGTCACAGTGGCGTCGGCTTTGGACTGGTTCAAAGCTGAGCGGGATGCGCTGGTCGGCGACCTCACCGACGGCGGCAGTTTAGAGCGTTATTTTGTTGTGATTAATGATTCCGCTCGCGAAGCCATTGCCGTGCGTTTGACTTCATCACTGGTAAAGGCCCATGCCAAGGCACATTCTTCACCTGCAAGTGGAGAAGTAAAGAAACGCGGATTCTTTTCGCGTCTTTTCGGCAGAGGCTGATTCCAATAAAATCATCCTGTGGAAAATCCGTTGCCACCACCTTCTTCCGGGGCGCCCAGGCGCGCGGCCCCGCTTGCTCAAAAGCCACCGACCGGCGCGACTGCCGCGCCCGGCTTTCTAGCTCCGGCTGCCCCTAAATTTCCGACCAAGCCCACGGGAGCGAAGCCGCTGATGCTGCCCCGCCGGGTGAGTCCGTTGCAACGCGCGCAGGAAGCGACACAGGCCACGGCCGAAGCGCGCCGGTCGATCGATGCGATCATGTCGCAGTCCCGCACGCCCTGGACCGCAGGGAAGCCTTCGCTCAGTACCGCCCAAGTGGAAGGCTTGGAGAAAGCAATGCGGGCCTTGGAAGCCAAGGTGGCTGAGCGTGAAATGACGCTGGCCGAGACTGAAAACAAACTGGCTGAACGCGACCGTGCCCTCGCGGAAATGGAAGCCCTGTTGCTTGCCCGGGAAAAAGTCATCGACGCCATCCGGAAACAACCGCCGCCGTCGGGCGCAATCTCGGTCAACCCGGCTGAACTGGAAGCGCTGGGTAAATTGAAAGAGGAACTTGATCGCCAGGAAGCGTCCATGAAGGAACAGCGTCAGGCGATTAAGGAGCGGGAGGAGTTCATGGAGCAAAGCGAGACTGCCCTTTTTGAAAAGATGCAGGTTCAGCAGGAGCGCGAAACAGAGCTTGAACAAAAGGCCGAGGACGTTCGTCGCGCCATGTTGAAGGCCGGTTTGCTCAAGGACGAGCCGCGGGAGCCGATGGAGAAAGCTTGAGGTCAGGGAACCTATTGTAGTTTGCCCTTTCCAAGTTTGCACCCGACCCCTATGGAATTTCCCTTCATGACTCTCCGTTCGCTTCAACTGACCGCTCTCCTTGCCCTGATTTCTTCGCCGATTTTTTTGTTCGCGGAAGAAACGACCGCCAGCGAAGACGAGCGGATCGAGCAACTGGTCCGCAACGAGGCCTCTGAATGGTACACGCCAAAGAATACGGTCTCCGTGGGATTTCGCGTGCTCACTTCCGGTGCAAAGGTGCGATTTGGAAATCTAGGCTCGGTCACGCCGTCGGGTTATTCGAGGATTGTTTCCTCGGCCGCGCTCGGACTGGTAACCCGCTTGTACGACAATGGCGCGGTGGGACTGGATGCCCCGCGCTCCAATGAACTGGACGCCAATGGCAATCAGACCAGCACGCCCGGCGAACGATACCAGACTTACAACAACACCCCCAATCCACCGGTTTTGGTCGCCGATTCGCGAAGCTATACTCCCGGTCTCACCCGGAACTGGAACTATTCGACGGCGGATCAAAATATCGAGCGGCCCGGCTATATTGCCATGAGCAGCTACCGCACGACCAGTGAGGGCGGGTCATTCTCCAAGAATCAGGGACCGTCCGCCGGCGTGGAATTGCAATTCTCCCATGCGTTCCGAAAATTGAGCAAGCGCACCGAATTGAGTTTTGTCGCCGGCTTTGCGTTGAACGGCATCAACAACAAGACCTCGGGCGATGTGAAAGCGACCCTCAACACCTATACGGACTATTATTCGCTGAATGGCTTGGCGGCTCCGACTGTGTCCCTCGCCGCGCCATACAGCGCGCCTTACTATGTGTCGCCGGACACCGTTACCGAAGCAACCACGCCGATAAGCGCGACTCGCTCCGACAACACCCAGACGCCCAGCCCGGGCGCGGCCACGGTTCACGGCCGGTGGCAGATCAAGGGAGCCTACTTTATGCTTCGGGCCGGACCCTCATTACGCACCCAGTTTACGGATCGTTTTGGGGTGAGCGCCAGCCTGGGGCTCGCGGGCGCGTACGCGGGCACCCACTACTCGGCGGTGGAATCCTTTGAGGCTCCCCTGACCGGAAAGCCCATCCTCGATACCATTTCCGACAGCGACACCAATCGATTTCTCGGCGGATTTTATGCGGATTTAAACATGGAATGGACTGCTAATGAAACGATGGGCCTTTTCGGTGGTCTGACCGCGCAAAAATTTGGCGATTACAAGCAGACGTTGGGTGATCGCAATGCCCGGGTGGATCTGGGCAGCTCGCTGGGTGTTCGCGGCGGAGTTAACGTCAAATTCTGATCCTGCGAATTTCCGCCGGATTTTTTACCGCGAAGGTTGCCCCGGATGTTTCATGAAGCCAGCATCCGCCGGTGAGCGTGACTTCGTCTTGAATTGTGAGGGGATCCGATCCGGAAATCAATTCTCACGGGCTTGCCAAGTCGAAGCGATGCAACCATACCAACCCCGACAGTGAGTTCGTTTCGCCTCCGGCGAAGTGTCCGCATGGGTCTGCAAATCCATCGCTGGGGGAACGACCTCTTAGAAATTTTGTCCGATTACACCTTACTCATGAACTCTGCTGAAATGCCCGTCCCGCTTGCCCAGAAAAATAATCCGGCTCATCCGGTTTTTAACCTTTTCAAGCCGGGAGTTTCTTTCTGCGGCGCGGCCCTGCTTTTCATGATGTCTTTAGCGGCCCCGGGCTTGTATAGTCAGACGCCCGCCTACACCTTTTCCACTCTGGCCGGCATTGGTGGCAGGCAGGGTTCGATTAACGGATCGGGTGGCGGCATCGGTTTCCCGCTTTTCAATGCCCCCAGCGGCGTCGTGGTGAACAAGAGTGGGAATTTGTATATCACGGATTCGGGCAATGAATTGATTCGCGAGGTCACCCCCGCTGGCACGGTTACCACCTTGGCCGGAGCCGTGGGTCTGAATGGCATTACGGATGGCACCGGTATCGGCGCCAGCTTCAATTCCCCCCAAGGTCCAGCCATCGATGCCTCGGGCAATCTTTACGTGGCGGAATTTTCGAGTTCGACCATCCGTAAGATTACGCCCGCAGGAGTGGTGATCACCGTGGCTGGGCTGGCCCTCAGCTCTGGAAATTCGGACGGGACGGGCAGCGCCGCCCGTTTTTTCAAACCCAGCGGTGTGGCCGTTGACGGTTCAGGCAATATTTTCGTGGCGGACTCCGGCAACAACACGATTCGCAAAATCAGCGCAGGCGTGGTAACCACCTTCGCCGGCACCGCGGGCGTGACGGGAAGTTTAGACGGCACCGGCACGGCGGCTTCGTTTAACTATCCGCGAAGCGTGGTGATCGACAGCGCGGGCAATCTTTTTGTCGCGGACACCAACAACAATGCCATCCGCAAAATCACCAGCGCAGGCGTCGTCACGACCCTGGCGGGTAAAGCGGCGACGTTTGGCAGCGCGGACGGAGTGGGTCCCGCCGCACGGTTCAATTTTCCCAATGGCCTGGCTTTGGATGGATCTGGAAATATCTATGTCGCCGATGAACTGAATCATCTCATCCGGCAGGTGACACCGAGCGGCACGGTGACAACGCTGGCCGGTGCGGCGGGGACGGCAGGCAAGGTGGACGGAACCGGTAGTGCGGCGCGGTTTAATAATCCCACGGGTGTTTCCGTCGATGGCTCGGGGAATCTCTACGTGGCCGACTACAACAACGAATTGATCAGGAAAATAACCCCGGCCGGAGTGGTGACCACCATCGCGGGCGTCGCCACGATAAGCGGTGCACTGGATGGTATCGGCTACAATCTCACTCCCGCTGAATTTTCAAATCCTTCGAGTACGGCGGTGGATACGCTTGGCAATGTTTATGTGGCGGATACGGGCAATAGCATAATCCGTCGCATCACTGCGGCCGGTGTGGTGACAACCCTCGCGGGAAGTCCCACGACGCCGGGCCGGGTGGACGGCGCGGGAACGACGGCCAGTTTCACCACTCCTGGTGGCGTTGCCACCGATGCTGCCGGCAATGTTTATGTGGCTGATGCGGCCAATCATCTCATTCGGTTCATCACTCCCGCGGGAGTGGTCAGTACTTTGGCGGGCACGGGCGGCACCGCAGGCAGTGCGGACGGAGCCGGTACCACGGCCAGTTTCAATTTCCCCACGGCGGTCGCGGTGGACGGCGCGGGCAATGTTTACGTAGCCGACTACAACAATGACGCGATTCGCAAAATTTCTCCCGCCGGTATCGTATCCACTCTAGCAGGTTCCCCCGGCGTGGTGGGCAGTGCGGACGGCGTCGGTGGTGCGGCAAGATTCAATCACCCCCGGGGCGTTGCGGTGGATAGCGGCGGTAATGTTTACGTGGCGGACTTCGGCAACCAGACCATTCGCAAAATTTCTCCGGGCGGCCTGGTCCTGACCTTGGCCGGTTCCTCGGGCGTTTCCGGAACTTCGGATGGTGCGGGCAGTATCGCCCGGTTCAACGGACCCTGTGGAGTTGCGGTCGATGGCGCCGGCAATGTGTACGTTTCGGACACGAACAACAGCACGATCCGGCAGGTGACGCTGGCCGGGGTTGTTACCACGATCGGCGGGCTCGCTGGCTCGGCGAGCAATGTGGACGGTGTGGGCAGCGCGGCTCGCTTTGATCATTCCGCGGGATTGGCCACGGATGCCTTGGGGAATCTTTATATCGCGGATACCCGAAATCATACCATCAGGAAGGGAGTCACGGCCACCAGTGGCGGCGGACCGGGCGGACCGGCTGCGGGAGGCAGCAACACCGGCGGTACGGGTGGAGCGTCGGGTTCAGGAGGCACGGGCGGAAATGGCGGCACGGGTGGGGGCGGCGCCCCGAGCGGCACCGGCAGTGGTTTCGTGATGCGCCCGGGCGGTTTGACACAGGCGGTCGCAAATACTTTCTATGTGGCTGACACCGCCAATAACTGCATCAAATCGATTGCGGGAGATGGAACGATCACAGTATTTGCCGGCAAGGAAGGTTCGGCGGGCTCCGCGGACGGGACCGGCTCGGCCGCCTTGTTTAACGGGCCCACGGGCCTGACGGCTGACAGCGCGGGAACGATCTACGTTTGCGATACCGGCAATGCGACGGTTCGCAAAATAACGTCGGCCGGTGTAGTCACAACCATTGCAGGCTCACCCGGCAGTCGCGGTACGCAGGACGGCACTGGAAGCGCAGCATTGTTTTCATCGCCTTCGGGAATTGCCTTGGACTCCACGGGCAACCTGTTTGTCAGCGATTCCGCCAATTGCACCATTCGGAAAATCACTTCCGCCGGCGTGGTCACGACCTTTGCAGGAACCGCCAAGAGCACCGGCGATGCGGATGGCTTGGGCACCGCGGCGCGATTTAATAATCCGACGGGATTGGCGATTACGCTCGGAAATATTCTTTTTGTGGCGGACACGTTCAACGATACGATTCGCAAAATAAACACCACGGACGTCACCGTGTTGGGTGCCGACGGAGTTACGGTGGTCAGCACGACGCCCGCGGGCACGGTGACCACATTTGCCGGATCGGCTGGCATCAGCGGCGCATTTGATGGCACCGGAACGTATGCCCTGTTCAACCTGCCCTATGGCTTAGGTCTCGACTCAGGCTCCAACGTGTTCGTTGCTGACACGGGCAACAACTGCATCCGTCGCATCAGCAGCACCGGCGCGGTGACAACTCTGGCCGGTATCGCTGGGATTGCGGGCAATCGGGACGGCACCTTCACGACGGCGTTGTTCAATCAACCCCAAGCCTTGTTGATTTCATCCTTCATTATCGTGGCCGACACGGGTAATTCCGTGCTTCGCACGATCAACACGGATTCCATTGTTTCCACGCTAAAGCTGAAACTCGCCACGAGCACAACGCCCGCAACAACAACTCCCGCCAGCACCAGCTCGGGTTACGGCGGCGGCGGCATGGATCCTTGGTTTGTGGGAGCCCTGCTGAGCTTGTCCGGTTTCGCCCTGAGGACGCGACGGAATTGGCGTTCCACCAAAGGCTGATCGTCCGGGTCCTTCACCTCCGGGCTTTAATCCGCCCCGAGGCTCGTCAATACGCTTTCCACCGTCCGGAGTTGATCCGGGCCGAAGAACGAGTTGATGCGGACCATAACCTGCTGGACGAGCCCGTCCGGGCAGGATGCACCACCGGTGATCAACACCCGCTTGGGTGAATCATCACCGGGCCAGAGCGGATGCACTTCAGTGTGGCCGCCCCAGCCGTGACCGGCAGAAGGAAAAACGTAATGTTCAATCTCGTCGCGCGAACGGATGTTGGCTTCGGATTGGATGAAAAACGCGCGCGGCCCAAGCTTTTGTTCGCACAGGCGGTAGAGCTGGTAGGTGTTTGAACTGTTTTTTCCGCCGATAATAAAAGCGGCGTCGAGTGGCTCGGTCAGGGCGCGCTGAAGCGCGTCCTGGTTCACTTGGGTCGCGTAGCAGAGGGTATCTTTTTTTCCCGCGCCCCCGACATGGGCCGGGCCCTCCGCGTCGCCATATTTTGAGACGAACACGGATTTGAAATAATCGATGATGGCGGAGGTCTCGTTCATGAGCAGTGTGGTCTGGTTCACCACTGCAATCCGGTCGAGATGGACCGCGGGATCGAAATCGGGTGTCAGCAGTCCGGCAAAGCGGGCCAGCAGCCCGGCCCGGCCTTCCATGCTGGGATGGGCAATGTACTCCCCCAGCAGCCGGGCCTCCTCCAGATTGCGAATGATGATGGAAGGTGCGTGGCGACGCGTGTTGGAGAACGTGGCCTTGGTCTCCTCGTGTTCGCTTTTGCCATGGATGACGACGGTGTATCCTTCGCGGCCAAATCCTCGCGCGGCCTTCCAGACTTTTTCCACGAGCATGCAGGTGGCATCATATTGCGCGACGTGGATTCCTTTGCGCACCAGTTTCATTTTATCTTCATCCGTGGCGCCAAAGGCCGGGATGATTACGATATCCCCGCTGGTTAGTTCGTCCCAGAGCAGGGGCAGCTTGTCTTCCGCCCGGGCCACGGTGCCCTTGGTCGTGAAGGGATGCCCTTTGTCGGTTTGCAGATACCGCAGTCCGCGCCGCAGGAGATCTTCGTTAACAAATGAGTTGTGGATCAATTCGCTGAGCATGAAAACCCGCCGGCCGGGATTTTCCGCGAGTGATTCATAAGCGCGTTCGATGGCGTTCTTCACTCCCAGGCAAAAACCAAAATGGCTCGGGATAACGTACTGCACGACGCCGAAATCCAAGGTGGCGGGCTTTGATGCGGAACGTTCGTTGGTGCGCGCGAGAGCCTTGATCGCCTCGCACAAGCGGCTTTGGTAGAGGCTGCGGGCGGCGGGGTCCTGCTGGTAAATGTCGCGGTTGCGATCTCGCTCGACGCGGAACTTGTAGATGTAGTCGTTCTCGCCCAGATGCAGGTAGGGAATCTCAATCAAGTATGGCGCCAGTTTCGAGAGCACCCTGTCTAGCAACGGTGCTAACGCGGGACGGATTAAGTCCAGCTGCTCCAACGTGTGAAATTCCACCTCGGTATCGATTGGGGGATTTTCTACCTGTGCAAAAAATATGCGATAAATTGCGCCGTTCGCTTCGCAGCTGAAATACTCGACTGGCTGGGTGTGCGCCGGGAAACTGGCCGAAAGCCGAGCTTGAGCCTGAGGCAGATCGGCACCGTTAAATGCCAGACCGAGTTGCGTTTCGACCCGGCGCACAGCCAGCAGGTTGCTCGGGTTGAACGCGAGTATCACGCAAGCAGCCGGGGTCGGAGTGGACGGCACAATCATGGGTCCACTCAAGGGGGATTGCAGCGAGCGTCAAGCGACGGGCGGGTGAGGTGAACGATCATGGCTTGCGGTCGGTCGTGAGTGGCCCATACTGCGAGCAGACGGGCCTGATAGCATATGGGCATGGATCAATTTTCGAAAGCATCGGCACAGCATAGGACCCTGCCGGCCACCGGGCCGGCCGGGAGCCGCTGGATTCCCTGGACGCTGGTGGCGATCTATTTTGGATTTGCCGTGGTGTGGACCGGCCTGACCGGTTTTTTATTGCGGGGCACACTGCGGGATCAGGCGCAAATTATCCGTTGGGACAATTACAAGGACTGGCTGTTTGTTTTTATTTCGACCGGGCTGCTGGTTATTCTGGTCCGGCAGTACGTGCGCAAAATTCAACAAGCCAGGGCCCAGATCAGTCTGAGTGAAGCGCATTACCGGCGGCTGATTGAAACCGCGTCCGATGCGATTGTTGTCCTCGATCTGTCGAGCGCACATTTTGTGCAGCACAATCAGCAGGCGGAACGGCTGTTCGAGATGAACGGGGAGGAGTTGCATCGGGTGGGGCCGTTGGAGCTCAGTCCGGAATTTCAACCGGATGGGCAGCGGTCCACCGACAAGGCCCGGGCTTACGTCCAACAAGCGGCGGAAGGTGGCGCCCCCGTTTTTGAATGGATGCATCGCAGCCGCACCGGGCGCGAGATTCCATGTGAAATCCGTCTGCTGCGCCTCCCGGTTCAGAATGCCGATCTTATCCGTGGATCGATCACCGATATCACCGAACGGCGGCGGGCCCAGGAAGCGCTGCGACAAAGCGAGCAGCAACTGTCGCTTATTTTCAACAACGCCACCGACATGATGGCTTTGTGCCAGGTCGAGCCGGGCGGGGTTTTTCGACTTATTTCCGTCAACAAAACCTATCTGAATGCGGTCAATGCCGCGGGGTTTCCGGTCACGGCGGCCGACTTGGTGGGCCGGACGATGCAGGAGGTGAATGAATTTGTTTACCGGTTTTCCGCGGACTACAATGCGACGAAGCACCAGCGCTTTCTCACGGTGGTTTCCTCCCGGCAGGTGCTGGCGTATGACGACGTGCATGATACTCCGGCGGGCCGCTGCTTTGGCGAGACGGTCCTGACCCCGTTGCTGGACGAGGCGGGCACCTGCACCTTGGTCCTTTATTGTTCGCGTGATGTCACCGGCCAGCGCCGGGCAGCGGAAGCACTGGCGCGCAGCGAGGAGAGTTATCGCACCCTTTTTGAACAAGCAACCGACGCAATATTTTTGTGCAGCGCGGACGGCGGAATTCAGGATGTGAATCGCCGCACCGTCGAGTTGTCGGGTTTCACTCGCGAGGAATTGCTCCGGAAGAGTACGTTCGACGTGATTGCCCCGGAGGACCACGCGCATCTCAAACGCTGCCTGCAGGAACTCTTGCGCGAGGGGACCCGGTTCAGCGTTTATCACTATTGCCGCAAGGACGGCAGCGTGTTTCCGGGAGAAACCAATACGCGACTGCTGCCCGACGGCCGGCTGCTCGCGATCGTGCGCGACATCACGGAGCGCAAGGTGGCCGAGGAGCAACGGGTGCGGCTGGAACACGAATTGCGTCAGGCGCAAAAAATCCAAGCTATCGGCACGCTAGCCGGCGGCATAGCGCATGATTTCAACAATATCCTCGCCGCCATCCTGGGCAATGCCCAGCTCCTGAAACTGACGCTCGACGCCACCCATGAAGGTCACGCCAATGTTTCCCAGATTTTGGTGGCCAGCCATCGGGCCAAGGATTTGGTCCAGCAAATTCTGATGTTCAGCCGCCAGCGTGAGCAATTGCGGCAGGTGTTGAATCTGGAGCCTCTCCTCAAAGAGGCGGTCAAGCTGATCAGTGTATCGCTGCCCCCCGAGATCCAGTTGAAACTGACGATCGCGTCCAATCTGCCCGCGGTGCTGGCTGATCCCACGCAGATTCATCAGGTCGTGGTTAATCTTTGCACCAACGCCCTGCACGCCATGAGGGCTCATGGCGGCACGCTGGAGATAACGCTGGCACAGGTTGCTTTGCCCGAGCAACACTCGCAGTCCAAACCGAATCTGCCTCCCGGTCGCTATGTTTGCCTGACGGTGGCGGATACGGGCCATGGCATGGACGCTGAAACCTTGGAGCGGATGTATGAACCGTTCTTCACGACGAAGCCGGTCGGCGACGGGACCGGGCTCGGCCTCGCGATCTCGCACGGCATCGTCAGCGGGTTCGATGGTCGAATCGACGTCGAGAGCGCGCCGGGGACGGGGACGACGTTTCGTGTGTCGCTCGTCGCCGAAGAGCAGACGGCTTCGACCGCGCTCTCGACCACGCCTCGTTCGCTCGTTGCGGGAGGGCGGCTCTTGATCATCGACGACGAGCCGCGGGTCGCGGCTCTCCTCGCTGCCTCTCTCGCGAGCCACGACGTGACGGTGGCGACCAGCGGGCGCG
>JANYDX010000144.1 GCA_025363395.1 Verrucomicrobiota bacterium | reverse complement strand
AGAAGCAGAAAACTCTTCAATTAACGGATTCATATTTCTGTGTTTTCGGTGTATTCCGCGGTTAAAATTCAGCGGTCGCACTCGCCCATGACGAAGTCGAGCGAGCCGAGGATGGAGACGACATCGGACACCATGTTGCCGACGCACAGTTTGGGGAGGATGGAAAGATTGCAGAACGAGGGGCTGCGAATCTTCAGGCGCCACGGCACGCCGCCGCCCTTGCTCACAATGTAGAAACCAAGCACGCCCTTGGGGTTTTCCGCCTCGAAATATACTTCACCGGCCGGCATTTGCGGGCCTTCGGTGACGATCATGAAGTTGTTGATCAACTCCTCCATTGACGTGAGAATCTTGTCCTTCGGCGGAGCGAAAATCTTGCGCGCATCCTTCGCGTACCAGTCGCCACCGGGGAAATTCTTGATCACCTGGCGGATGATGCGGATCGACTGCTTCATTTCCTCGCCACGGCAAAGGTAGCGGTCGTAGCAATCGCCCTTCGAGCCCACCGGTACGTCAAATTCGTACTGCTCGTAGCCACTGTAAGGGCGATCCTTGCGCAGATCGGATGCGATGCCGGAGCCCCGCAGGTTCGGACCGGTCAAGCCGTACGAAATGGCATCGGCCTTGGAAATAATTCCCACATCTACGGTGCGATCCAGGAAAATCTTGTTGCGCGTGAGCATCCCGAGAATCTCCTCGAGAATCGGCAGGAACTGGTCGCAAAACGCTTCCACTTTCTTCGTCCAGCCCTCGGGTACGTCGCGGGACAAGCCGCCAATGCGCGTGTAGCTCGTCGTGAAGCGCGCTCCGGTCAGTTCCTCGAACAACGTGTAGAGTTTTTCGCGTTCTTCGAAGCAGTACATGAACACTGACCACGCGCCGACATCGATGCCGAAGGCGCCGAGCCCCATGAGGTGGGCCGAGACGCGCGCCATTTCCGCCGTGAGCACGCGGATGGCCTGGCAACGGGCCGGCACTTGCAGATTGGCGAGCCGTTCGACCGCGATGGCGTACGCCATGTTGTTCGCGAGCGGTGCGAGGTAATCCAACCGGTCCGTGTAGGGCACGAACTGGTTGTACGTCATGTTTTCCGCAATTTTTTCGTCACCGCGATGGAGGTAGCCGAGCACCGGGTCGGCCTTGGTCACGACCTCGCCGTCGAGTTCGAACTGGATGCGCAACACGCCGTGCGTGGACGGATGCGACGGCCCCATCGAGAGCGACATTTTCTCGGGCTCGAATTCCTTCGGCATCGCAGCCGTCTTCGCAGCGGTATCGGGAAATGAAAAATCAGTGGCCATTGCAGGTTATTCGGGTTTTTCGCGCTGCTCGTTCCAAGCTTCATCTTTGGCCCGGGGCTCAGCCTCGCTCATCGGCTCACCGGGCGTGGCCACAAATGGCCCCCCCACCATCGGAGCGGAAATGAGGCCGGTCTTGGTCTCGGCGGAGATTTCCGGATCGTGAAAATCCGCCGGCCGGCCGGCCAGAGGGAATTCCTTGCGCAGCGGATGATAGGGGTAGCCATCCCACATCAGGATGCGGCGCAGGTCAGGATGACCCTCAAAATTAATGCCAAACATATCGAAGGCCTCGCGCTCATGCCAGTCGGCGCCCGCCCACAAAACAGTCGTGGTCGGCATGGCGGGACCGGCATCATTCACGCAATCGGCCGCGACCCGCACGTACTGGTGCTTGGTGCTCGAATACAGATGCCACACCACGGTGAAGCGCGGGGATTTCTCGGCGCTCCAGTCGACCGCGGTCAAATCCATGAGGAAATCATAACCCTGTTCATCGCGCAAAAACCGGAGAACGGAGAGGGCTTCCGTCGCAGGGACATTGAAGGCCGGGCAATCCAAGCTCGCCCGGGGGGTAGCCGAGGGAAATTTCTGGCTTACGGCAGTCGGGAGATCGACGTCGGTGGTGGTCATGCGCGGCAACGAAGGCGTTAAGCGCTGAGCAGTTTTGAGGCCGACCGCTCGCCTTTGACCTTGTTCTGCAGCTTCATCAGCGCGTCGAGCAGGGCTTCGGGGCGCGGAGGACAGCCGCTGACATAAACATCGACGGGAATAATGCGATCCACGCCCTGCAGGGTGGCGTAGCTGCGGTACATGCCGCCGGAAGAAGCACAGGCACCCATCGCAATCACCCACTTGGGCTCGGCCATCTGGTCATAAATGCGGCGGACGGCGGTCGCCATTTTATAAGTGACCGTGCCGGCCACGATCATGCAATCAGACTGACGCGGGGAAAAACGCATGACCTCCGCCCCGAAGCGCGCGATGTCAAAACGGCTCGACGCCGTAGCCATGAGTTCGATGGCGCAGCACGCGAGCCCCATGGGCATGGGCCACATGGAGTTGTTGCGCACCCAGTTGATCGCGGCGTCGGCCCGGGTGACCACGACGTCTCCCTCGATCTTGCTGTTATAGGCTAGCTCGGAATTGGCGGTGACCATTTAAATTAAAAATCGAGTCAAGCTACCACCGGACCTTATCCATGCAAGGAGGTTTTGTTTACAAAGCGGGCCTTAGTAGCGGTACGCACATAGGCTAGGAATTTCCGTTGACCGACCGCATGGGATTTCCCTTAACTCAACCCTTACCCAGTCACGGAGAGGTGGCAGAGTGGTCGAATGCGCGTGCTTGGAAAGCACGTGTAGCCGCAAGGTTACCGGGGGTTCGAATCCCTCCCTCTCCGCCATTTTTCTCCTCTGAGGAGGAAAAATGAGAAGCTAGGTTGCCCAGTTGACGCGGCAACCTAAGCATGTCCCATCCATTGTTTGCCGTCAGCCGCTTCAAAAATCGCAACGGTGTTCATTCATTCCGCGTCGAGGGTGTCCTCAACGGCGTTCGTATTCGTCGGAACTTTAAGACCCAGGAAGAAGCCGCCGCCGAAAAAGCCATGCTCGAACTGAAGGCGCTGCAAATGGCGTCCAATCTTCAGGCCATCACAACCCACTTGACCGAGGACCAAGTTCGAGAAGCCGAAGCCGTTTATCGCCGACTGGCCGGTGGCAGCCGTTCGCTGGCTTTTTGCGCGGAGTTCACCCTCGCTAACCATCGTGATCCGGCGAAGGGAAAACTGCTGACAGAGGCGGTCAAAGAATACGTGGCGACCAAGGAGCACGAACACGAGCAGGACTTGCTTTCCGAGCCGCATCTGACCCGCATGAAGTGGGACCTTCAACGGTTGGAGAAGCACTTTCCTAAATCCACGCTGGCGGAACTGACCGGCGCGGGTCTCGTGGGTTATTTCGAGGCGCGCCGGGCCGCAATTAAGAC
>JANYDX010000125.1 GCA_025363395.1 Verrucomicrobiota bacterium | reverse complement strand
CTGCAGTCCAGCAATCGCCGAGGATGCTGAATCGCGCCTTGGATTTGGAAATTGCGGAGAACAGCCGGGTTCTAGCGCGAGCGAATCTCCTGCCGAGTCTCGGAGCAGGTTACAGCTATATCAAATCGAAGGACTCGACTGAATATCTCTACAGCAGGACAAATTCCGGATCAAATTCTTCAAACTCCTATTCTCTTACTAAAACACCGTACAATCTAACTCTTTCTCAACCCGTTTTTCATTGGGGGGAACTGCGTAATCTTGATCGAATTGGTGAAATTCAACGAAACATCGCCAAGGGTCAGTACCGTGACGGTTACCGCCAGCTAGTCCAAGAATTACGGGGCAGCTATTTACATCTAGTCGTGCAAAAGCTTACGCTCAGGCGCACGCAGTTCTACCTAGCCTACACCAACACCCAGCTGAAGCAGCAGGAAGACCGCTTGCTGAAAAAGGAAGTTTCCGACGCCCAGATTTTTTCTTCGCGCATAGCCGCCGAACAGGCGCAGATTGCTTTGGAGCGCGCTGAGTTTGATTACACAACTGCCAGGACTTCTTTAAGCCGCCTGGCTGGCTTGGAAGCTATGGGCGATGATACGATTCCAGATTCCATACCGGCTGTCGCCTATGACGCAGCTGCCTACGACCAAATGCTGGCCGACTTTTTGACCCAAAAGGATCCGCCTACCAGCGAGGCTTTTATTCTCCGTAATCAGATAAATATTGAGAACTTGAACTATGCGAATGCCAGGACCCGGCTCTGGCCGAAAGTGAACGCAACCATCGGCCTGTCACGCGATCAGCAGAACAATTTGTATGGTCAGGGCCTGAATTATTCCGTTGCTTCAATCTATGGCGGTCTCGGCGTGAGTTGGACTATTTTTGACGGATTTAGTTCCGGAGCGGTTGTTCGTAGTTCACTGGCTCACCGTCGTCAGTTGGAGAATGACTACCGGCAATTGACGGAGCGGTTGGGCCAGGATGCCCAGACGCAGGTAAAACAGATAAATTTCGCCGCGCGAAATATGAGTATATTTGATCGCTTGCTGACCTCCGGAACAAGTTATCTGGTCACAGTCCACGATGAATTTCGGCGTGGGGTCAAATCAGAGGCCGAGGTCAGTCAGATGCAACTCAACGTATACGATGCTCAGATCAATGCCTACACTGCTCGCATCGACTACCTTTTGAAGACAGGAGAGTTCCTGGGCACGGTGGTCAATGATCCGGTTCTGGCCAACATCTCAGGAAAATGAGCAGCCCAAAACCTTCCGCCCCCAATTTGGGGATTCGCCTGGCCGTCGTGGCCGGTTTCCTTCTGGTAGTTTATTTCGGCGTTTCCTATTCCCTGCGACCGGTGGTCAAGGTCGTCGCCGTGATCAAGGACAAGTCTGTGCGCACGGTGCCGGGTACGGTTGAGGTTAAGGCCGAATTCGATCGCGAGTTGAAGAGCGCGGTGGGTGGCCGGATCAAGACCAGTGCGGTGGATATCGGCAAACGGGTGTTCAAAAACGACGTTTTGTTCCAGATCGACACCGGCGACGTTGATCTCGAAATCGAACGCATCAAAAACGAAATCGAGGCCGCCCGGAAGAAAGTCGAACTGGGATCCACGTTCCGCCAGGAAGTGCTGAATTCGAAGGACACCTTGGATAATCTTGAGCGCCAGACCAAGGTCGGCTCCTACCCTGCGGCGGAATTTGAAAAACAAAAGCGACTCCACGAGCAGTTGCAGAACAAGATGATTCTCGATGAGGTGAACAACAAGCTGGCCCTGGCGAATTTTGAAAACAGCCTTCGCGCCAAGGAACTGGAGAAGACCAAAATGACCATCACGGCCCCGTCGGATGGCGTGGTGACCGCCGTGCTGGCGCGAGAAGGCGATCTGATCGACCGGAACGCCGCCATCGCGAACTACCTCGCGGTCGGTCGCACTGTGGAAGGCAAGCTGAGCGAGGAAAACTTTCGGGACGTGAAACCCGGGCAGAAGGCCACCGTTCGTTTCCTGACGTTCGGTCAGGATCATTATAACGCGGTTATTTCCAAGGTGCTGCCATCGGCCGATCCGCTGACTCAGCGGTATTCAATTTATCTCGATGTTGCAATGCCTGAGGGACGGCCGCTGACGCCCGGCATTACGGGCGAAGTCACCATCATCCTCGATCAGCGTGACAATGCGCTCTTGATTCCCCGCCGCGCCCTGCTTTCCAATGATTCCGTTTACGTAGTCGATGGCAGCAAGCTCGCTTTGCGCAAAGTGGTGAAGGGGTATGAGGGGTTGAATTTCGTCGAGGTTATTACGGGCCTGAAGGAAGGCGACCTGGTCGTTGCAGAGGAGCAGGATCGCTTTTACGACGGTGAACGGGTGAAGACCCGTCTCCTGTCGAACTGAGCTTTTCCGGACCTGAGCCTGTGGCCACGTCGACCAATCTTCGTATTGCCTTTCGCTTCCTGACCGCACGGAAGCGCTCAATGCTGATGAGCCTCGCGGGCATCATTTTTGGCATCGGTTTTTTCATTGTCACCCAGGCACAGACGAGCGGCTTTGAACAATTTTTCATCCGGACAATTCTGGGCACCAATGGCGCCATTCGGATTGAGGATAAATTTCAGGACACCGTTTTTGTCATGGTCGCGGCGGGGCACGACAAAAACGCCAGCAAGTTCGAGGTCGCGGGCGACCGGTCGGGGCGCAAGTACATCGAAGGGGTGGAAGATCCGGTGCTTCTCACCGAGGCGTTGCGCAAGTTTCGGAATGTCGCCGGTGTTTCCACCGTGCTGGAAGGTGCGGTGATCGCGGACAGTTCCTTTAAAAATGATTCGGCCAAGGTCTACGGTATTTTGCTGGATGATCATTTGACGGTGTCGGATCTTGCGTCTCAAATCTTGGGGGGACCGGCCAGCCTCGAGGCTTTCCGGACATCGGCTCAAGGTTTGATTATGGGCAGAGTGCTCGCCGACCGATTGCAGGTGTCGGTCGGTGATTCGCTGATTTTGCAGGCGGGTGTCGAGCGCCGCCGCTATCGCATATCCGCGCTGTATGAAACCGGCGTGAGCGATATCGACAAGGTGCGCATTTACATGCACCTCGGCGAGGCGCGGTCCCTGCTTAAGAAAACCAGCGGCGCCTCTTTCCTGCAGGTCTCGCTTTATGATCGCAATCGCGCCCCCCAAGACGCGGTGCAGATGGAAGAGGTGCTGCGTCACGGAGCGAAAAGCTGGCAGGAACGGGAGCAGAGCTGGCTCAGCGCGTTCAAAGCCCTGCAAATTTCCGCTGCGCTTACAGTCTCGACCATCATTCTCATTTCCGGCCTGGGCATGTTCAACACGCTCGCCATGCTGGTCATTGAAAAGACCAAGGAGATCGCGATTCTGCGCTCCATGGGCTACACGCGCAGTGATATTTCGCGGATTTTTCTCTGGCTGGGCGCCATCGTGCTGGTGATCGGCACCATTGGCGGGTGGGCGCTGGGTGCCGGTGTAACCTATGGCGTTTCCAAATGGCCCATTCACATCACAGGCATCTTCACGGCCAATACTTTTCAGGTTCACTGGGCGCTCATGCACTACGTCGTCGCCACGATCAGCGCCACCGTGGTCGTGATGACCGCGGCAATTATCCCGGCCCGGCGCGCCGCCCGGCTTGAGCCGGGTGACATTATCCGCGGCACCGCGCAATAAGTCCCATGGCGATCCACGACGAAAAAATCGCGCTCCGTTGCGTAAATCTTCACCGCTACCTTGGCGAGGGCGAAGGCCGGGTGCACGTCCTGCGGGGCGTGTCATTTGAGGCCCGGCGCGGGCACGTCACGGCCATTGTCGGTCCGTCGGGCTGCGGCAAGAGTACGCTACTCTATCTGCTCGGTTTGCTCGACCAGCCGGGCGAGGGTTCCATTTGGATCAGCGACCAGCTCATGTCGAACAGCAGCGACCTGGACCGGACGGCGGCCCGTTGCGAGCACATCGGTTTTGTCTTCCAGTTTCATTTCCTCATGCAGGAATTTTCGGCGCTGGACAACGTCATGATGCCCATGCGCAAACTCGGCCGCCTGGACGAAGAAGAAATGGCGGCGCGGGCACGTTCGCTCCTCGAGGATGTCGGGTTGGGCGACAAGACGCACCGGCTTGCGACCCAGCTCTCTGGCGGTGAACAGCAGCGCGTCGCGGTGGCGCGGGCCCTAGCCAATCAACCGGCGATCATTCTCGCCGACGAGCCGACGGGCAATCTGGACGTTACCAATTCGGGCTTGGTCTTTGATTTGCTCACGCGGCTCGCCAAGGAAAACGGCCAGGCGGTGGTGATTGTAACGCACAATCCTGAAATCGCCAACCGGTGCGACGAGATCAAGCCGATGCGCGACGGCCTGTTTGTGTCGTAATGGACGATTCGCCCGTCACGTCGAGACCCAGCCTGGCTGGTGCTATTTGGTTGCTCGGGATGGTGGCGGTGGGAGTGCAGGCGCTCGCTCTGTCGTGCCGTTATTTCCAGCCGTGGTTGAGCGCCGATTACATCTACCCGCAGCTGGTCGCGGAGGACGTGCTCGCGGGAAGTTATCCGCTTTCCGGCTGGACGCTGAGTTCGGCACCTTATCTTTTTCCCGATATAGCGGTGGCATTTGTGCTGCGAGTGTTGGGGGGCAGCGGCCCGGTGTTGCCCGCTTATGTGGTTTTTTCCTATCTGGCGCTGGCGGTGCTGACGGGCTGGTCGCTGAATCGTGCGACTCGCACAGGTTCGACCGCATGGCTCGGAGGCGTCGCGCTGGTCAATACCCTGCTCGGTTGGCAGGCGGTGGGCGACCACGCGCATTATCTTTGGTTGTTCGGCACGGTGGGATTTCATGGCGGGGCGGTGTTGCTGGGGCTGGCCAATTTCGCGCTCTGGGCCGGGCCGGAGGAGAGCCGACCTTCCCGGCTTCGGTGGTGCGCCGCTCTCGCGGTGCTCGTACTGGGAATATTTTCGGACACCCTTTTCCTCTCGCAATCGGCCCTGTCGCTTGGCGTGGGCTTGTGGGCGCAGGCCAGCTGGAACTGGCGCCGGCCGGGACGGGTGCGGACTTATGGAAAAACAGTGCTCATCGCCCTTGGCTTGGTTCTGGTTGTGCGGATCGGGCTCGCCTTTAACGGATGGTTTAATTTCTCCAAGGTCGTGCGCTATGTGCCCACTCCGGCGGCGGTGGGCCGGGCCACGGAGGACTTCGTGCGCGACTTGCGTGTGACCTTGATTCCCGGAGCGTGGGGCTTCGTCGCCACGGCGGTCGTTTCATTTTTTGTGGTCGGGATTATTTGGTGGCGCGATCAGCGACAGTCGAAACCGATCGCCACCGCTCAAAAGCCGGTGATCGGCTATGTGCTGGTGGGCCTGGCCGCCACGAGCTTGCTACCGCTGCTGGCGACCTATTGGCGGGATGGGAACCATGTGCGCTATCTTTTGCCGTGGCTGATTTTTCCGGGTTGGTTCGCGCTGGTGGGGATGCTGCCGAAAGTCGCCGCTTGGGGCAGAGACTGGCGCAGCTTGGTCGCATTCGGTGCGCTTTGCGTTGGTTTGGTGGCGACCGGGATGCCTCAGGTTCATCGGTCGTCACTGCGGTGGCCATATCCCGAGCGACAGGCACAGCTGGACGAGTTTATTCTCAGTCGCGGATTGCGGCACGGTTTGAGCGATTACTGGCACGCGCACGAAATAAACACCCTGACCCGCGCCCCGGTGCGATTGGTCATTGTGCGTCCGGCCGGGAATGCCAGATTTTGGAGTAACAACGCTTTTTGGTTTTATGACTCTGAGGGGGGCCGGCTCACGGTTCCCGAATACAATTTCATCATCACTGATGGACTGGATGAATCGGCTTTAAAGCTGCGGTTCGGCGAACCAGCGGGGCAGGAGAGAGTGGGTGGCCTGACGATCTGGCTGTATGCCGGGCCTGCGGCGCTTCGTCTGACACGGCAAACCGAGGTGGAGGTGCACGATTTTCTGCGCGGCCGGCCTGGTGAGCAGCGGATTGATGTGATGCCCTGATTTTCGGTGCGGCCAGTGACAGCAGTAAAATTCTCCGTTAAAAGTCATGAATTAGGAAGCGTGCGGGCGACTTGGGCTGCACTTATAAGCGTCTGATACTGCAACACGGCCTAAAATTTGTTTTACATTGGAACGCCGCCTTCTTTGTTTCGTAATGAATTTGAACCGCACACACACCGTGAGTCCGCATTGTTCGCGCAAATCATTCTTCGCCAAGCTTGGTGGCATGCTTGTCGGCATGGGAATTGTTCCCTCGCTGATGGCCAAATTTGGCGCACCCGCGGTCCGTTCCGAAACGGTGCCATCGGTGGCGGTTCGCTCCGAACAACGCGCGGTGTCGCGCAAAGAAGGGAGTTACTGAGTGCTCCCGCACGCGTAACCCCCATTTAGCCGGCCACCATGTCGAAGATTTTCCCGAAATCAGCCAACGCTCTGCCGCTACAGATCGTTATTTTTCTCTTTGTCCTCGGTGGTGTCGCGGCAGCGGGCATCACTTACTACGCCACTCCCGCTTACCTCCGGGTCGGCTATCAGCCGGTCCAACCGGTGCCGTTTGAACACAGCCTGCATGCCGGCCAGCTCGGTATCGACTGCCGTTATTGCCACGCTTCAGTGGAAAAGTCGGCGACGTCCAGCATTCCGGCGGCGCAGACCTGCATGAACTGCCACAGTGTGATCAAGACTGCGAGTCCGTTGCTCGAGGTGGTGCGCCAGAGCTACAAAACCGGCGATCCGGTTCCCTGGGTGAAGATCCACCAAGCGCCCGATTACGTTTATTTCAATCACTCCGTCCACGTAAACCGCGGGGTTAGCTGCGTCGAGTGTCACGGCAAGGTGAATGAGATGAGCACGGTCTATCATGCCAAATCCCACAGCATGAGCTTCTGCCTCGACTGCCATCGCAATCCCGAGCAGCGCATCCGCGACCCAAAGGATGTTTATAATCTCGATTCCAAGACGCTGGCCGAGCAGGGCAAATTGAACGACGCCATCGACAAGATCCACAACTGGAAGGTCAAACCGCCGCAAAGCTGCTCCGGCTGCCATCGCTGATGAAACGCAAATTTGATCATTCCGTCCCCGCGCAGCGCGAGCTAGCCGGCCCGAAATACTGGCGCAGCCTCGACGAGCTGGCCGACACTCCCGGTTTCCGCGAGCACATGGCCCGCGAATTTCCCGAGGGAGCCTCGAATCTGGAGGGCGTGGACCGCCGCCAGTTCATGAAACTCATGGCCGCGTCGTTCGCCCTCGGCGGACTCGGTCTCGCGGGTTGCCGTCGGCCCGAAGCCCACATTCTGCCCTACGGCCAGTCGGTCGAGTACACGGTGCCTGGTCTGCCCCTTTATTTTGCCACGGCCATGCCGCTGCGCAAATCCGCGATTCCTCTCCTCGCCGAAACCCATCAGGGTCGTCCGACCAAGATCGAGGGAAATCCCAGCTACCAGGCGCATGGCGGCGCGAGCACCCTTCTTGCCCAGGCTTCGGTGCTCGATCTCTACGATCCCGAGCGCGCCACGACGCATACCAAGGGTTCCGACGTTCTCAATGCCGGCCAGGTTAACGATCTTCTTGCCGCCATCGCGAAAGGCTATGCCGGTAACGGTGAAGGGCTGGCGTTTCTCGCCGATGAGTCCGCATCGCCGACGCGCGCGCGTCTGGTGGCCAAGCTTAAGCAGAAATTTCCCCGCGCGATTTGGGCGGAATATGAGCCGGTGCAGGACGAGCCGCCGGTCGCGGCTGCGCAGGCATCGTTCGGTAAAAACGTGAAGCCGGTCTACCGCTTCGCGAAAGCCAAGCGCATCGTCAGCCTCGACGCTGATTTTTTCCACGCTGAATCCGGTGCGCTTTACTACGCGCGCGATTTTGCCAAGGGCCGCCGGGTTGCGAAACCGGAAGACCCTATGAACCGGCTCTACGTGGCCGAAAGCAGCTTTACGATCACGGGCAGCATGGCCGACCACCGCTTGCGCATCGCCAGCAGCCACATTCTGGCTTTGACAGCGGCGCTGGCGAACAAGGTTCTCGCCACCGACAGCTACGCTAAGCTCGCGCAGGGTCTCGATTTTCCCAACAAGGACAAATGGATCGATGAGTGCGCTTCCGATTTGTTGAAGAATCCCGGCGAATCCGTCGTGATCGCCGGAGCCCACCAGCCCGCGTCGGTTCACGTGCTGGTCAATGCAATCAACGCCAAGCTCGGCAATATCGGCCAGACCGTTGACTTTGTAGAGGTCGAAGCGTCCGCCGCTACGACCATTTCCGCCCTCGCCACCGCCATCAAGGCCGGTGCTGTTAAGACTCTCGTCATCGTCAACGGCAATCCCGCCTACAACGCGCCCGCTGAGCTCGATTTCGCTTCACTGCTGAAATCTGTTCCAGACGTTATCCGCTACGGTTACTATAACGACGAAACCTCGGCTCTGGCTGGGACGCATCTCGCCGCGACCCATTATCTCGAGTCTTGGGGTGACGCGCGCACGGCTGACGGCACGATTGTTCCGGTGCAACCGATGATCATGCCGCTGTTCAACGGCCTGATGGAAGTTGAGCTGCTCGCCCGCCTGGCCGGCGAAGAAAAACCCGAAGCCTACGGTCAGGTTTTTGCAACGAACGGCCGCGACCAGAAGGGTTTTGAGAAATTCCTTCATGACGGCTTGCTGGAAGGCTCGGCTTACAAGGCGGTCCCCGTGGTCTTTGATGCTGCGCGTTCCGGTTCCGTTTTCCCGGCCAGCTCGGCGCTGGTGACACTTTCCAAGGAAAATCTCGAGGTTCGTTTTGTCACGGACAAATTGGACGACGGTCGTTTCGCGAACAACGGCTGGCTGCAGGAATGTCCGGATCCCATGACGAAAATTTCGTGGGACAACGCCATTCTGGTCAGTCCACGCCTCGCTAAGGAACTCGGCATTGCGCCGGTGAGCACAAAAATCCTTGGCTTGATTTCGACTCCGCAAGTGGCGCGCAAGGAAGAGGCTGAATTTGTCCAGGGCAAAGAGAACGCCTTCATTGGCGAAGTGACGTTGAACGGCCGCACGGTGCGCGGACCGATGCACATCCAGCCCGGTCTTTCGAATTACACCATCGTGCTTCCGTTGGGTTACGGTCGCAGCAAGTCGGGCCACATCGGCACCGGCGCCGGCTTCAGCGCCTATGCGGTCCGGACCGTTGACGGTGCGGGTTTCGCCACCGGTGCGACGCTCCGCAAAACCGACGAGCGCATGAAGCTCGCCAACACTCAGGAACACTGGTCGATGGAAGGCCGCGACATCGTGCGCGAGGCCAACTACGAGGGAGAGCAAAGCTACAAGGAGAATCCCGCGTTCGTCACCGCCATCGGCATGGAAGGTCACTCGCCCGCGGTTTACGGTGACTACACTCCCGAACAATTTGCCGCTCTGCCCCCGCAGGAACGCATCCGGCTGACCGCTTTGCGCGCATCGACCACCCCGCGTGGTAATTCCCTTTACGAGACGCCCGACCTCAGCGGCGACAAATCGAAATTCGATGGCGTGCACCAGTGGGGCATGTCGATCGATCTCAACACCTGCATCGGTTGTAACGCCTGCGTGATCGCCTGTCAGGCGGAGAACAACATCCCGATCGTCGGCAAGGAGCAGGTCTCCCGCGGTCGTGAGATGCACTGGATCCGCCTTGATCGCTACTACTCCGACGGCCTCGCCGACGCGGAGGCCTTCGGTGCCGAGGGGAACAAGATTCTCCCCGAGGATCCCCAGGTTTCGATGCAGCCGATGACCTGCCAGCACTGTGAACTCGCGCCCTGCGAGACGGTGTGTCCGGTCAATGCCACGGTCCACGACGACGAAGGCATCAACGTCATGGCGTACAACCGTTGCATCGGCACCCGCTATTGCGCGAACAACTGCCCCTACAAGGTCCGTCGCTTTAATTTCTTCGACTTCAACAAACGCGCGACCGACCAGCTTTACATGGGCCCGCTCGGCCGGCAGAGCGAAATGCCGGAGCTCGTGAAGATGGTGAAAAATCCCGATGTCACCGTGCGCATGCGCGGCGTCATGGAGAAGTGCACCTATTGCGTCCAGCGCATCCAGCAGGC
>JANYDX010000118.1 GCA_025363395.1 Verrucomicrobiota bacterium | reverse complement strand
TTTGAGGTAAGCCTGTTCGTCTTCGGCGGTGAAGAACAACCGCTGCGGATCAAGCTCGGCCAGGAAATCCGAAATCAGCTGGGGATAATTCGAGGCGGTGACGGCATCCTTGTTGTAATGGTACACCTCGAGCATCTGCATCAGCGCCCGGGTTTCCAGGCGCATGACCGGAGTCGTCTTGAACTCGCGATCAGGCGCGGCGGCTGCGACGGTCAGCAGCGCAAGCGAAAGTACTAATGTCTTGGTGAACGAGCAGGGATGAAATTTCACGAATTTAAGAAAATGAAATGGAACTGAGTCGGGGGAAAGGAAGGGATGGAAAAATAATTGCACCCGCGAGTGAGCAGGTGGTTGGCCGGATCCCAAGATGCATCATGGTCGGCTCAACATGTCCTTGGCTTCGTCCAGAATGCGTTTCTCGTCTTCGGTCAGAGAGCCAAAGCCCTGACTGTTGATTTTATCGAGAATGAGATCGACCTCGGCGCGCAGATTGGCGGACGGTCGGATTGATTGATGATTTCTGGCTATGGCGGGATGCAATTTATTTTTTTCACCCCGGCGCAGCCAGGCCGGCAACTCAAGGGTTGGCGCGCGATCCCAGCCATTGTTGGCATGAAAATACCGGAAATAGATCCAGCCTGCGAGCATGCCGCCCAGATGAACCGAGGGAGCATAGTCAAAGGGGGCGGACGCTCCTGGGATTTCGTAGAGGATGAGCCCGAGGGTATTCAGCACGAGCAAGCCATAAACCAGGTATTTGGGGCGCAGCGTGACGGGGAATAAAAAGAGGACGAGGAAGTTGATCTCCTGGTTGGGATAGAGGCAGACGAGAACAACGAATAAACCAAGCACGCCGGCACTGGCGCCAAGGTACACACCGCCATGTGACCAGTGGACCGCAGTCCAGCACAACGCGCCAAGAACAAGGGCACTCAGATAGGTAAACAAAAATCTCCGGGTACCCAGCAGTGGCTCCAATTCCCGACCGATAAAAATTAGTCCGAGGATGGTGAAGACGATCGGTAAGGGGTTTGCGGGGCTATGGAGGAAACTGTGGGTGAGCAGCGTCCATACATGCCCGTTTTGGAGGCTGCGAATGGTAAGTGTGAGCTGATTAACCGTAGCAGCACCGGCGGATCCAAACCAAGGGGAGACCAGAATAAGCTCCACGACAAACGCAGCCACCAAGGCAGCGATCAACCATACCACCGCGGAGGTGTTCCGTGGCGGATAGTCACTGCGCATGTACGAGCGATCCGATAACATTAAAGTGAAATTATTCAGCAAAGGCGCAAATACAAGCACGGCGGCGGCAGGCTTTTGGCTCTTTCCGGGTGCGATTCGACTTCTTGACAGGACCCACAATTATCCTTCTTTTGAACAACGATGGCTAACAAAGCAGAGAAATGGAAAGATAATGCTGGCGGCAAATTTTACGTCGACCAGCAGTGCATTGATTGCGACCTCTGTCGCGAGACGGCCCCCGCTTTTTTTAAGCGACAGGAAGAAGGCGGATACTCTTTCGTCTTCAACCAGCCGACTACTGAAGAGGATGTGCAGCTTTGCATGGAAGCCCTCGAGGGCTGTCCCGTCGAAGCTATCGGCAACGACGGACAGGAGTAAGACAATGCGAGGCCGCCTAAGTGGGCGGCCAGTTTTTGGTTCACCTTGTTAAGCCAAATTTGAACTTAATTTAACCAAATGATGAAAATGATCGATTTTACGCTCATCAGACGCCGCCTGATACTGGCTACTGTCTGTACCTTATCTCTGCCCGCCTCACATGCCATGGCTCAAGAGAACGCCTATGAATTGCCCAAGTTTGAGATATATTCCGAACAAGTGGCGAATCAGACTCCAGTCGGAAGTTTTGCCATGCCGGTATCGGGGCTGAGATTCGAGCCTCGTGTAGACATTCAGGCGCGCAATCTAGCCGAGGGACAGGCCGATGTCACGATTCGGGGCGGGGTATTTGAAAACACTGGGTTCAAACTGGGGGCCGTCTCTTTGTTCGATCCGCAAACGGGCCACTATTTTGCCGAAATCCCTGTGGCGCCGGCGATGTTATTGTCTCCGACTATTCTGACCGGGGCGAGCAATGCGATTGCCGGGTTTAACGCCGAAGTGGGGACGGTCGCTTACGGTTGGCGGCCCATTGAGCAGCGGGGCGAGGCATCCGGTGCTTTCGGAGACTACTCAAGCAATCGGCAGAGTTTATATCAAGGGATCGTCTGGCCCGGCAGCGCCGCCGCACAGACCGTCGCCGCCGACGTTGAATTGTCCCGTTCGGAATCGGACGGCACCGTGCCTTTTGGCGATCACAATTTCAAGCGCGCCAGCGGTCGCATCCAACTGCGCGGGGCGCAAAGTCAGACGGATCTTTTCGCCGGCTGGCAGGACAAGTTTTTTGGCTGGCCGAACCTTTACACTCCATTTGGCGTCAACGAAACGGAGCACCTCAAAACCGAACTGTACACGTTCAACCATCGCGTGCAATTGACGCCGGGCAGCTACTGGCAGTTGGGCGCTTTCTATCGCCGGAACTACGACGACTACGAGTTCAACCGTTTCGTACCCGGCCAGTTTAATCCCTACCAACACACCACCCGCGTGTCGGCGGTCGCCTTAGACGGCCGCAGTGAATCCGGCGATTATGCCTTGGTCTACAATGCTCAGGCGATGCGGGACCGTCTTGAATCGACCTCACTGACTTTCGGCCCCTACACCACGCGCAGCTACCTCAAGCTGGCGGTGGTTCCCGAGCGCACCTTTCATCTTGAAGCCGGCAAAGTGACATTGAAGGCGGGCGCGACCTACGACGACACAAACCGTGACGCCTCCGCCGTTTCACCGGTGATCGAGGCGGAATTGCTCCAGCCGACGGGCCAGCGCTTTTATGCCCAGTATTCGGAGAGTACCCAAGTGCCGACCTACACCGCGATCAAATCGAATCCGGCTGCGGGTCTGTTTCGGGGTAATCCAAATCTCGGTCGTGAAACGAGTCGCAATTTTGAAGTGGGGACAGGTTTCAAGTCCGCCGGGTGGACGATTGACACGGCTGCATTCTACCGCCGGGACGACGAACTGGCGGACTGGACCTTTCGTAAAGGCGTCACGGCCCGCACCGCCAATCCGGTGGATATCGGAACCTATGGCTTTGAAATTGTCGCTGCGCACAAGACTTCGCGCTACGATCTCGTGGTGGGTTACACGTATCTGGACAAGAATGCCGACTACGGCCTGACCACCATTGACGCGAGTTTCTACGCTCTGAATTTCGCACGGCACCGTCTGACGGCAGCTGTGGTGCTGCGCCTAGGCGCCGGCTTCGAATTGCGATTGGACAACGAATTTCGCGTGCAGCAGAAAAATCTTCTGCGCGTCATCGGCGGCAACGATGCGGTGCTCTCGACCTTCGGCCTGTATTATCTCCCGCCGCGCTGGCGCGGAGTGGAATTTTCAGCGATGGTGGATAATGTCTGGGACTCTGATTTCCAGGAAGTACCCTCCGTGCCCGCGTCGCGCCGGCAATTTTCCGTGGGTGCGGCCTGGCGCTGGTAGGAGGCTTCAATTCATTTGACAGCGCCAAGGTCTGCGCGGTCATTACGCAGTTGATGGACAATTCCTTTCTTGATCGCTCCTTTCACATTCGCTGGTCGCAGCTCACGGCGGACAAAGTGGTGTCCGCCGTCGAGCACGCCCTGACGGGGGCTTGGCAGGCGGTCAACCGGATCGTGCGGCAGGATCCGGCCGTAGCGGATTATCGAAGTACTTTTCTCGCCTTGGAAGAGGCGACGGATTTGCTCAATGAAACCTGGGGCAAGGTTTCCCACCTCGTCTCGGTGGCGGATGCCCCGGAATTGCGGGAGGCGCACAATGCCATGCTGGCAAAAGTCTCGGCGTTTCAGGCGGGAATACCGCTCAATGAACCGCTTTGGGCTCAGTTGAAATCCGCGGCCGCCCAGCCTCCAGTACAGGCACTGCAAGGTGGGCATCGCCGCTTTGTGGATGAAACAGTGGCGGATTTTATCCAGCAGGGCGCGGATTTGCCGGCGGATAAAAAAGCCCGGCTCGAAGGGTTGCAGGGCGAACTGGCCCAACTCACGCAGAAATATGCGGAGAACGTGCTCGATGCGACCAATGCCTGGGAGCTGCTCATCCTGGATGAAAGCCGCCTGCGAGGCCTGCCCGTGCACGCGAAGGAAGCTGCGCGGCAAAATGCGCGCGCGAAAGGCCACGGGACGGACGCGAGCCCCGTCTGGCGTTTCACGCTGCAAGGACCATCGCAGGAACCGGTCATGCTTTACGCCGAGGATGCGGAACTGCGCCGGCAGCTCTGGCAGGCGGCCATTGAAGTGGGCTCGCAGCCGTTGCATGATAATCGCGGGCTCGTTAAACGGATTCTCGCGCTGCGGCAGGAAAAAGCCGCGCTGCTTGGCCGGGCCCACTTTGCCGATCTTGTCCTGGCCCGTCGGATGGCGGGTAACGGACGAAAGGCGCTGGATTTCATCGAGGATTTGCATGGGCGCGTGCGCGATGCGTTTCAACGGGAATGCGCCGAACTGGAGAAATTCAAAGCCGACGCAACCAAGACTCCCGCCTCGCCACTGGCCCCTTGGGAAGTTTCTTTTTGGGCCGAAAAGTTACGCCGCACGCGCTACGATTTTGACGAGGAACAGCTGCGGCCGTATTTTTCGGTGACGGGAGTGCTCTCCGGTATGTTTGAAATCACGCAGAGGATTTTTGGCATCACGGTGACGGAAAAACCCGCGGGCTTTGCCGAGGTCTGGCATCCCGAGGTGAAGTTTTATGAAGTCCATGATCAGGCGGGCCGGCACATCGGTTCATTTTATGCCGACTGGCATCCGCGGGAATCAAAGCGCGGCGGGGCGTGGATGAATTATCTTATCACCGGAGGCCCGCAGCCGGACGGTTCGCGCGCTCCGCACCTGGGTTTGATTTGCGGCAATCTCACTCCACCCTCGGCCAATCAGCCGGCGTTGCTGACCCATCGCGAGGTTGAAACGGTGTTTCACGAATTCGGGCATCTGCTTCACCACCTGTTTGGCGAGGTCGCGATCAAGTCGCTGAACGGCGTGAATGTGGCCTGGGATTTTGTGGAGTTGCCCTCGCAGATCATGGAAAATTGGTGCTGGGAGCGCGAGGGTCTCGACCTGTTTGCGCGGCACCATGTGACGGGCGAATGCATCCCGGTCGTGTTGTTCGACCGCATGACAGCCGCCAAAAATTTTCGCAGTGCGGTCGTGACCATGCGGCAGCTGGCCTTTGCCCGCATGGATCTTGAATTGCACGCCAATCCCGCGCCGTACCTTGCCGGCGATCTGTCCGCCAGCGTGAGCCAGCTTTTGCGGACCTACCAAGTTCCCACCGAGCCGCCGGCGCCAACGGCGGAAAATCGTTTCACGCATGTGTTCGCCGATCCCGTGGGTTATGCGGCGGGTTATTATTCGTACAAATGGGCGGAGGTGCTGGAGGCCGACGCGTTCACCCGATTCAAGCAGGAAGGAATCTTTAACCCTGCAACCGGCGGAGAGTTTGTCGCCAGGATTCTCAGCCGCGGAAACTCGGCGGATCCCATGCAGCTGTTCGTCGATTTCATGGGTCGCCCGCCCGATCTGCAGGCCCTTTTGATCCGGGCCGGACTGGTCTGATTTTCCGGCGTGGGCTGTGCTTTAAGCCAGTTGGCCTTACAAGCCGCCGCGTGATTTCCAAACAATCTTTTTCCGCTCGCAAATTCCCCCAACGTGATAAGTTGTGCAGGTAATTCCTGGTCTGCGGCTGCGCCCTCAAACGGCGGGTGGTGTGCCAGTTTAAACTGAACCAAATTTTCCCATGCTCATCTGGATTTCACTCATCATTGTTCCTCTCCTGTTCGGTCTTTATGCGCAAATGCGCATCTCCAGCGCCTATGGGAAAAATCTGCAGATTCCCTCACGCGGTCGCATCACGGGTCGCGAGGCGGCGGCGGCCGTCATGGAAAGTGCCGGCATTCACGACGTCGAAATCGTGGAGGTTGAAGGGAAACTCTCCGATCATTTTGATCCCGTGCACAAGCGCCTGGCGCTTTCTTCCGACAACTATCACGGTTCCAGCCTGGCGGCCGTGGGTGTATCGGCGCACGAAGCGGGGCACGCGATTCAGCAGAAGGTGGGCTACTCGATGATGAAGTTCCGTCAGACCCTCGTGCCAGCGGCACAAATCGCGTCGCCAGTGGCGTGGGGCGTCATGAGCTTCGGCATTGTCCTCGCCTCGTTGCTGGGCGCAAAGGCCCTCGGCGTGATGATCCTCCAACTCGGCGTCGTGGCGCTCGTGGTGATCGCTTTGTTTCAACTGGTGACCCTGCCCGTGGAGTTCGATGCGAGCCGCCGCGCGAAGTTGCAGCTGGTTAATCTCGGCATTTTGGAGCAGGACGAAATGAAGGGTGTCAATGAAACCCTTGATGCCGCCGCTTTAACCTACGTCGCAGCATTTGTCGCCACGATGGGCAATCTGCTGTACCTGCTGATGGTCCTGTCGGGGGGCAGTCGTCGTAACGACTGAATTCGGCGGGTGCCTTAGGACTGATCGGGCCGGGTGACGTCGCGGTCAAACTCGCGCGTGCCACCGGGAAATTCCACGGTTTCGGTTGTTTCCGGGGAGGAATCCAAGAGACTGCTGATGGCGTAAAGCTGGGTCTGGACTTCGGCGGCACAGTGTTCCAATTGGGGCGCGCCGAGGCGGAGCGGTTGAAGCAGCCAGGTATCGGGCAAAGGGAGCGGGGCCGGCGAATTTGGATGGCAGACCGTGGAACGCACCCATTTTGCGGCATGGAGCAGGCAGGCCATGCGTTGATGGCCGGCGGTGGTGCGGGGAAAATATTGCCAGCGAACCGGCTCAGACATCGCGGCTGGAAAATCCCAATGCCTCAGCAGAGCGGCTCCCGCCTCCGCTTGGGTGAAGCCCAGGGTGTTGCGTTCAGCTTCGCAGGCTTCGCGGGGAAATCCGTGGCTGGCCAGGCGAAGACCAGGTTGGTTGCGCAGGACCCACTCATCAATGGCGAGCATGCCAACTCCGTGAAGCAGTCCAATGGTGTAGGCGACGTCGCGGTCCTCGCCGGTGAGGCCGGCCAGCATTTCGGCGGCGAGGCCGCACGCCACCGAAGAAAGCCACATGTGGTCGGCTTCGATGGCATAGGCTTCGAGTGGACGAACGAGAACTTGAGAGGCCACCGCGTACGCGACCAATTCGTAAACTTGGTTATAGCCCACCCGGTTCACCGCATCGTCAACGTTGGAGCAACGGGCGCCGTTGCTGTAGTATGCACTGTTGGCGGTTTGAAGCACGCGGGCGGAAATTCCGGGATCGAGGCGGATCAACTCCACAATTTCCGTCATCGAGGAGTTGCCGTCGGACAACAATCGCTTGAGGCGGGGGAGAATTTTCGGAGCGGAAGGCAGATGCCGCAACTCGCGCACCACCTGTTCCGGGGTGAGGGCGAAGGCCTTGGGCATGATGACCGAGGTAGGCATTTACCCCACCTATATCGGCCACAATTTGATAAACTTTTGCAAAACCTTCCGGGTGCTTCGCTCAGCCTGTTGGGCTCGGAATTTACGCCAACTGTCGGCGTTTAATTACGACCGAATCAAATCTGACTCCAGGTAGTCGAAGGTGTCCTGCGTTAGGGCAAAAGATCTCGGGCATTCCCAACTGCGGTCGACCCTCGCAACGATCATCACACTGCGTGCCCATCAATATCGACGGTTCCGATCAGTTCTTAAATGGAAAATCCAACGGGCGCATTTGAACGCGGCACCGTCGCTGTTTGGGTCGGGCCTAAACCGAACGCTCCGTTGGTATTAGGGCTAAATTCAGCCACGGTTCGGACCGATGACTGAGAGGTGGTCGATGATTCTCCACTCCGTTCCGTGAACCTGCAAATGCTGGCTCGTCGCACCGCTTTGTCGTGCGTCTGGCTGGTGATGTTCATCGCCGTCGGGGCGCTGATCGGGTGGTGGTTCGATCTTTCACTCCTAAGAAGCACGGTGCCGGGATTTCCAGCAATGAGGCCCAATACTGCGCTGGGGCTTACGCTGGGAGCTGTTGGACTCCTTCTACTTTGGCGCCGGGATATTCATCCCGCACGCTGCATGGCGGCTCGCGTGCTGGCAGGAATCGTAGGCGTGATCTCTGTGCTGACACTTGCGGAATACATCACCGGATTAGATCTGGGCATCGATGGACTGTTGGTTCCTCAGTCCACCCCGAACTTAGGAAACTCGAACATCCGTTCAAGTGCGGTCGCCGCCTTGGGACTGCTGCTCATTGCACTGACTTTATGGTGTCTCTCTCATCCCTTGCGCCGGATTCGTTCGCGTCATCAATGGCTGGCCATCGGGCTGATGTTTTTGGCGATGCCAGCGACCATGGGTAATCTGTTCCGTGCCTATGACGGGAGGTCGTTGAACAGCGCGATGCACCTGTCGCTGAATACCATTTTGAGCCTTCACTTGCTTGCACTCGCAGCCCTGACGGTACGTCCGGATGAGGGGTTGGTGCGCCGTCTGTTGGGAGCCGATGCCGCAGGCCTGCTCAGCCGGCGCATGGTCCTGGCTTTGGTCTTTGTGCTGCCCCTGTTTGGCGCGTTGATATTGCATTGGGGCCAAGCGGACCGCTGGTCGGTCGAGCTGAGCATTGCCGTGCTGATGGTGTTTTGCATGGCGTTGATTTTGGTGATCACGTTGGTCACAGCGAGGACGCTGTATTTAATCGATCTCCGCCGAGAGGAGGCGGAAGCGGACAAGGAGCGAGCCTTTGCCTGCCTGCAACAGCAGGCAGGAACACTTCAACAATTGGTGGTGAATCGGACGATGGAGCTCGCTGCGGCGGTGACCCGGGCCGAGCGGCTGGCGCTGGTGGCAAGACACACCATGAACGCAGTGGCCATCACTGACGCGAACGAACGCATTGAGTGGGTCAACGATGCTTTCACCCTCATGACCGGTTACACCAATGAGGAAGTGCTCGGCCGCAAATTAGCCGACTGTCTGGTGGGACAGAACACCGACCGAACCGTGGTCGGCTCCATGAACGCCCGGCTGCAGGCGGGCCACAGTTTCAAGGGGGAACTTTTTTGCTACACCAAGGATGGCCGCAGTTTCTGGCTGAGATTGGATGTCCAGCCGGTGCACGAGCAGGCTGGGCTGCGACATTTCATTGGCATTGCGACTGACATCACCGAGGAAAAACGGGCCGCGGAAGCGCTCCGGCTCAGCGAAGAGCGCTGGCAGCTCGCGCTAGTGGGCAGCGACGACGGGGTTTGGGATTGGGACATTGCGGGCGATAGCAGTTGGTATTCCCCCCGCTGGAAAGCGCTGCTGGGCTATGCCGACGATGAATTGGCGAACAACTACATCGCCTGGCGAAAATTGCTGCACCCGGACGACTGGCCCTGGGTTCAAGCCACGCTGGACGCCTACCTCACCCGGCGCACTGAAACTTACGCGGTGGAATGCCGCATGCAGCACAAGGATGGATCGTGGCGCTGGATTTTGTCGCGGGGCAAGGCGCATTTTAATTCCGAAGGCCGGCCTTTGCGCATGATCGGCACCCATACCGATGTCACCACCTGGCGCGAGACCGAGGCGGCACTCCGCTCAGCTCGCGAGCAATCCGAGCAGCTCAACGAACAACTGGAAGCGGCCATCGGTCGCGCGCAGCAGTCGGCCTTGGAAGCGAATCTCGCCAGTCAGGCCAAGAGTGAATTCCTGGCCGTCATGAGCCATGAGATCCGGACTCCGATGAATGCGGTGATTGGTTTTACCAGCCTGCTGCTCGACACGCAGCTCACCGCAGAGCAGCGCGACTGGTTGCGCACGGTGCGCAGCAGCGGTGAGGCGTTGCTGACGATCATCAATGACATTTTGGATTTCTCGAAGATCGAATCCGGTCGGCTCGAATTGGAACAACAGCCCGTGAACGTCCGACAGTGCGTCGAGGATGTCATTAGTTTGCTGGGCGAACAGGCGCGGCGGAAAAATCTCAAGCTGAGTACGGTCATCGATCCGCGCGTCCCGAGTTGGAGTACCACCGACGGCACCCGGTTGCGGCAAGTCTTGCTCAATCTGGTGGGCAATGCCCTCAAATTCACGGCGCAAGGGGAGATTGAAATCAACGTGTTTAACGAGACCGGCGCAGCAGGCGAACCCCTGCTTGGTTTCAATGTGCGGGATACTGGCCTGGGCATTCCGCCCGACCGCGTCGACCGTCTCTTCAAGCCCTTTAGCCAGGTGGATTCTTCTACGACCCGGAAATATGGCGGTACCGGCCTCGGACTCGCGATCTGTCGGAGTCTGGCCAAACTGTTGGGTGGCACTGTGGAAGTCAGTCAGACCTCCTCGGCCGGGACTACTTTTCACTTCACCATCGCCTGCGTGCCTTGCGACATGATGCCTGATGTCCTGCTTAGCGATCTCGCTTCGTCGGCCAAAGGCCGGTCCCGACCCGCGACGCCATTACTCTCTGGCGATGAAGCCGCCGGTGGGCGCCAGTTGCCGTTGCGCATCATTGTGGCGGAGGACAACGCCGTGAATCAAAAACTCCTGCAGCATCTGCTCAAGCGGCTGAAGTTTGATGCGGAATTCGTCAGCAATGGAAGTGAATGTCTGCAACTGCTCCGGGAAGGTGTTTACGATATTATTTTAATGGATTGCCAGATGCCGGAGATGGACGGCTACGAAGCGACTCAGCGCGTGCGCGCGGGCGAAGCCGGCGAGGCGCATCGGGCGATACGCATCATCGCGCTGACGGCCCATGCCATGGCGGGTGATCGCGAAAAGTGCATCGCCGCCGGCATGGACGACTACCTGACCAAGCCGATTCAGCCGGCGCAACTGCTCACCGCTCTGGAGCGCTCACGCGAGGCCCGCGTCTGAAAAGCGGCCGGCTTTCCGGATGAAAGAGTGGGTGGAGTGGGCTATCGATTCCGGCGAACTGGTGCCGCGCAAGTGACGATCCGACGAAGCTTGCCACTTGCGGGGCCTTCGTTGATAAAAAACAATGCTCTCGGGGAAACAAACATTCCGAAGGTAAGGGCACTCCATAAAACAATCCCTGCCATGGGCGATAAATCTCCGAAAGCCACGCAGAAGCAGGCAACCAAGTCGAAAGCCGCCTCGAACAAAAAGAAGTAGCCGCATGATTTCCGGCCCGCCCCACGCGCATCCCCGGCGCTTTCACCCTGACGCACACCGCCATTTCCGCTCAGATCAATAACCATCCAAACCCAAACCACCACCATGGCTAAATCACAAAATTCCAAGAAACAGACAATGAAACAGCCGCTGAAAACGCCGGCGCAGAAAAAAGCGGAAAAGCGCGAGAAGAAGAACGCGCGCTGAGCAAGCTGCCTTTAACGGGCGCCCCAGCGGCTTTTTTATTCTAACTCGAGACACGGCGCAGTGCCGTGTCTTTTTTATTTGGTTCGGGGAGGGCACCCCGCCCACAAAACCCGCCTGCGGGATTTGTTTCAGCACTCCGGAGGCGAGCCCTGGAGATTGTTTACGGCCGCTACCTCCTGGTGCAGGCCGGATTATTCCGCCTTAATCCCACAGTGCTCCGTCACTTTTTGGACTCGGCGTCGTAATCCAGGAATTTCAGGTCGCCGAGTTTGATATTGGTCGTGGGCATGGGCTTTCGAACCAGGCCCTGGCTGTTCTGGCCGAAATAGCGGGAAGCATGTTGGGCCATTGACGCCAGCTGTTCACTGAAATTGTGGCCACGCTCGCGGATGCTAAAACGGGTTTCCCAAAGTAATTTTCTCTGTTTATTTTTTAGCAGGATTTGAAAATCGTAGGCTAGCAGCACCACGTAATACCGGTTCTCCTCCACGTCATCGACAATATCCTGTTTGACCCGGCCCAAGGCGGTACCGCCGTAGTCCGCGACTCTTTGCAATTCGGTCAGGTAGCCGAGAATCACGGCATTATTTCTGTTCTGCTGATCGCGCGCGCGGTTCCCCATCACAATCATGATGTCAGCCTGCGCCAGTGCTCCTTCATTGCCGGCTTTTATCACCGCAGCCTGCTGCGCCACGCTGCTGCCCCCATGAAGCATGCGCTTGAGCCCTTCGGCGCAGCGTAGCACGCCATCCAAGCCGCCATGCTTGATGAGCCCCGCCATGGCCGCGCCCCTTACGGACAGCACCTCATCTTCGAGCATGG
>JANYDX010000510.1 GCA_025363395.1 Verrucomicrobiota bacterium | reverse complement strand
CCAGATTGTCTATCTTCGTCCCCTCGCCCACCACCGTGCGGCTGAAACGGGCGCGGTCCAACGTGGTATTGGCTCCGATTTCCACATCATCCCCGATCTCTACCGTGCCGATTTGCGGGATCTTTTTATGTTTACCCTCCGCAAACTCGTACCCGAAACCGTCCGAGCCGATCACCACGCCGGGCTGGAGACGCACCCGGTTGGCCAGCGAGCAACTGGCCCCAACCACGCAACCGGGCATGATCCAGCAACCGTCGCCGATCCGCACATCCCGGCCCAGAAACACCGACGCCTGCACCACGCTGCCCGCGCCGATCTCAACGTCTTCTTCCACGATGCAAAGCGGACCGATGTGCGCTGAGGGATCAATTTTGGCGGAAGCCGCCACCACCGCACTCGCATGGATACCGGCGGGCGGCTTTGGCCAGAGTGCCTGTTCGATGCGGGCGCAAAGTTTGGCCAGTGCAACCGAAGGATTTTCCACATACAGGAAAACCTGATCCGGCTTGGGTTCACCGGCGTAGTCGAACGGGAGCAGCAGCAAGGTGGCTGCGCTCTCCGCCACCTGCGACTTGTACTTGGCGTTGCCGAGAAAAGAGAGGTCGCCGGCCCGGGCGGCCGTCAGTGAAGCAATATCCTGAATCTTGCGGCTGGTGGTACCGCTCGTGCGCAGGGCGCCGGTGATGGTGGCGATCTCGGCCGGAGTGTAAGCGACCTGCATGGCGACAAAAAAGCCCTGTTCGTTTGAACAGGGCTTGGCAAGAAAACTTAAGGTTTCTTTGGCTCGGTCTTCGCGCCGACATTCGGCACACTGAAAGTCGGAGCAGCGGCGGCGGCGGGAGCGACGACAGCGGGACGGTCCTTGTTCACTTCCTTCAGCACTTCATCGGTAATTTCGTAGGCTGGATCGGCGTACAGCACACCGGGAATGCCGAAAAGAGTCGGGCCGGATTTGTCGAGCGCGAGCGTCGCGCCTTTCCGTTTGGCCATGTCGTTCACGGCTTTGGTAATTTCCTCCAGAAGCATGTCGCGCTGATCCTTCATGCGCTTCTGCAGCGACTCCCGGGTCTTGCCCGTGAAATTCTGCACCTCAGCCTGCTTGCGCTGGATCTGCTCGAGTTTTTTCTGGCCCTCAGCCTCGGCTTTGCTGCGCGCTTCGGCCGTCAGGACGGTATTCTTGGATTGCTCGACGAGTTCCTTGTATTCGTCCACGAGGCTCTGGCCCTGCTTGTTCATTTCCTCCACCTGCTCCTGGGCTTTTTGCTCAGCGTCACGCAACTTGGCGATGACATCCTCGGATTTGTAGTAGCCGTCGTAAACCTTGCCCATGTCGACGACGACCAGTTTGATCGCGGGCTGGGCCAGCATGGTGACGGAACCGGCGGCAACAGCAGCCAGCGTGATTAAAGTGCGGATCATCTTATTCATAGAGGTATAAACAGGGGAATTAGAAGCGGGTGCCAAAGGAGAAGTTAAACTGGGTACCTTTTCGATTGAATTTATCAGAGGTGAGAGGAATGCCAAAATCAAGAGTGAGTGGAGCCCCGGCCACAAATAAATGGAGGCCGAATCCGAAATTGTCGTTATAGCGCACCGGGCTGAAATCATAGGCGTCCGCATTGACAAAACCAGCATCGTAGAAGAAGGCGAATCGGACCGGTTTCACGATGTCGAAGGAGTATTCCAAACTCAGGAAACCATAGGACTTGCCGCCCAATGGCTCGCCGGCCACCGACTTCGGGCCGACAGTCCGGAATTCAAAACCGCGGAGATCCTGCGGCCCGCCCAGGAAGTAACGGTCATAGAGCGGGACATCGGGCACAAAGGTGATGGCTTGTCGCGAAATATTGCCGAGGCTGTCGGGTAGAGGAATAATCCGGGTCACCGGACGGGCGCTGGCGCCAAAGCTTTCAATCACTCCGACGCGACCGATCACGGACAGCACCTGTTCCTGGAATTCGGCGATCGGGAAGAACTTGGAACCGTGGAAATCCAGGCGGTAGTAGTTATTGTCGCCGGCCAACGGACCGCCCGCAACCTCGGCAAGCACGGTCGCGTAGTTGCCCCGCGTGGTGCTGATGATCTTGTCGCGCGTATCCTGCGTGAGGCTGATCCCGACCTTGGAGGTCTTGGTCTTGCCTGCGACGAAGAAAATCGAGGGCGGAGCGCTGGGCGACACGCTGTCGATGTTCACGACCTCGTAGGTGTAGGACAAACGACCTTCCAACCAATTGAAGAGTCGCTTGCGGAGGTAGACTTCTCCGCCGGTGCGGATTTCCTGATAGTAGGAGCTGTTGTAATCGGAGGTTTGCCGCGAAAGCGTGAAGCCCAGCGCGAGTTCCCGTTGCAGGAAATACGGTTCTTCAAACGACAGGACGATTTCGCTGGATTGCGAACCGATCTGGAACTTGAGGCGGAATTTCTGGCCGTCGCCTTGGAAAAAGGACTTGCGGTTGAAAAGGTCGAAATTGGATTGGGATACTTCCGCAAATACGACCGCGCGTTCCAAGGAGCTGAAGCCAGCGCCGAACGTCAGATTGCCGGTGCGCGCCTCGGTCACGGAAATCTTGAGGTTGCGGCGGCCGGGAATGTTGGTGGATTCATCCTTCACATTGACCGGCTCCTCGAAAAACCGGGTGTTTTCGAGACGCAGTTTGCTGATCTTCATCAACACGCCGCTGAACACGTCGCCAGGTCCAAGCACAAGTTCCCGCAGAATTACCACGCTCTTGGTCTTGGTGTTGCCTTCGATGTTGATGGACTCGACCAGGAATTTTTCGCTCTCAGTGATGCCGTATTCCACGTCGATGTTGCCCGTCTGGAGATTGGGTTTGCGGATGAGGCGGACCCGGGTGTCGAGATAACCGTCGCGGGTGTAGAAGTCCTCGATCGACTCCGCGTCCTTGTCCAGTTTGGACGGGACGAAAACCATGCCCTTCTTCTGCCGCGGCAACAGGCGCAGCAAACGCTCGGAGTAAAGTTTGTTGCCCTTGAAACTGATGTCGCCGATCCGGTATTGGCGGCCTTCGTTGACGCGGATGGTGATCACCAGGCGATCAGGCTTGGGATAATCGAAGGTGATTTTGTCCTCTCCAATTTCCACGTCGAGGTAACCCTGTTCCTTGTAGTAGTCGCGCAACTTGATCAGATCCTCGTCAAATTCATCGTCCTTGAG
>JANYDX010000073.1 GCA_025363395.1 Verrucomicrobiota bacterium | reverse complement strand
CTCCAGCGCGTCATCTATGGTTTTTTGAATATGGTCGCTCATATTGGTAGCTCGTCTTGAGTTACCCTACGATGCCTATGATGATAATTTCGTCAAGACCAAGTGCGAGAATTTTGCTGCAATATCACACACTCCGTATCTGAGTTAAAATCTGATTTTCTAATTATCTAATATTAAATGGTTAACGAAAGTCGATTCGGACTAGCTCCCAGCGTCAGGATAGATTAAATTCTTTACTTTAACTCCTTCCACCGCGCTTTTGCAGCGTTTTTAGCAATGGATGAACGCTCTGCTTTGCTAAGTGTCTTTGCTCGCGCCTTGCCTCCCTTCAGTCCTCCTCGCCTGCCCATTTCTTGCATTATTCGTCGCCGAATATCGGCATCGTTAAGCGTCGTCGCCATTGTCTGATCGCTGGCGACGGCCCCGGTCACTTGCTGCACAATTGAGAATGCGTTTTGGTTCAGGTCTTTTTTGCTTGAGCGCTTAGGCATGCGCTCAACTTGCGAGGTTCACATTGCTTTCGCAAGCTCGCCTTTCCATTTGTAAACTGTACCTGAGTCAGTACCTCATTGCGGGTACTGTACTGGACTCAATTGAGCCCTGCTGCTGCTGCCGTGGCGCGGGGTTTTCCGCTAATCTGGGCCTTTCCCTGCCGCCATGCTCACGACCCTTCACTCGCCGAATCCCGCCAAGCCCCCTCTCGCGGTGCTTTCGCAGCCGCTGTACGCCGAGCTCGCCAATTCCCTGCAGTCGCTGGTCGAACAGGGCACCCTTCGCCCCGGCCATCGCGTCCCGTCCGTCCGCCGCATGTCGCTGCAACGCGGCGTGAGCATCGCCACCGTCCTGCAAGCCTACACGGTCCTTGAAAATCGCGGCTACCTCGAAGCGCGGCCCCAGTCCGGCTATTATATCCGTCCGCGCGCGCCTTTTCTCAGCCCCGAGCCGCGCATGGCCCGGCCCATGGCAAAGCCTTCCTACGTCGGCGTGAAGGATCTTACCGCCGAGATCGTGGAGCGTTCGGGCAATGCCGACTTCATGCCGTTCGGCGCGGCCTGCCCCCATCACAGCCTCTTTCCCAACAAGAAACTCGCGCGCCTCCTGGGTTCCGTCGCGCGCCGCGATCCCACTTTGATCAGCCGTCACGCCATGAACTGGGGCTACGAGCCGCTGACCCGGGAAATCTCGCGCCGCTATCTGCAGGGCGGAGTTCCACTCGCGCACGATGAGCTGGTGGTCACCATCGGCTGCACGGAAGCACTCAACCTCTGCCTGCGCGCCGTCACCAAGCCGGGCGACACCGTCGCGATCGAGACGCCGGCGTATTTCGGATTTCTCGAGATCATCCAAAGTCTCAATCTGCGCGCGCTGGAAATCCCCACCTCGTCCCGCGAGGGCATCTGCCTCGACGCCCTGCGCGATGCCATCAAGCAGAACGACGTGAAGGCCGTGCTCGTCATGCCCAATTTCCACAATCCGCTCGGCAGCCTAATGCCCGACGAAAAAAAGCAGCGGCTCTACCAGTTGCTCGTCGAATTCGACCTGCCGGCGATTGAGGACGACATCTACGCGGACACCCACTTCGGCGACGTCCGGCCCAAGCCCCTCAAGGCGTGGGATCGCGACGGCCGCGTGATGCTCTGCTCCTCCTTCGGCAAGAGCCTGGCGCCCAGTTTCCGGGTCGGCTGGGCCGCTCCCGGCCGCTATCTCGAACGCGTGCGGCGCCTCAAGTTCACCAACACCATGGGCACTCCCGTAGTGTTGCAAAAGACCCTGGCCGAATTTCTCCGGGACGGTGGCTACGATCATCACCTGCGCTCGCTGCGCCGGGCTTATCACCAACAGCTGCATCTTTTCGCGCAAACCATGCAGCGCCACTTTCCGGAAGGCACGCGCTACAGCCGGCCACAGGGAGGCAACGTCATCTGGGTGGAATTCCCCGCGGGCGTCGACACGCTCAAGCTTTACCGCGATGCGCTCAAGCACCGGATCAACACCGCACCGGGCGCGCTCTTCTCCGTGAAGGATCGCTACAATAATTGCATGCGCATGAGCTGCGGTTTGCCGTGGGCGGACGAAGTCGAAAGTTCCCTGGTCAAGCTCAGCGAGCTGATCAAAAAGCAGCTTTGAACCAGCGTGGTTCTCCCCACCTCTCACTTTCACTGAAATTATGCGCCGCAATCTCGCCATCCTCCTCTTCGACCAGGTTGAAGTGCTCGATTTCGCCGGTCCGTTCGAGGTGTTTGCGGTGGCCGACGAACTCGCGGAAAAAAACCTGTTCAGGGTTTTCACCGTCGCGGAAACACCTGGCACGATCCGGACGAACCACGGCATGAAGATCGTACCCGAGCACACTTTCGAGTCCGCACCTGTTCCGGACATTCTGATCGTCCCCGGCGGGTTTGGCACCCGTGCTTTGCTCAACAAGCCTTCCGTCCTTGAATGGATTCGCACGCGTGCCAAGCGTGCGGAAATCGTCGCGGCAGTCTGCACTGGCGCACTCGTGCTCGCCAAGGCCGGCCTCCTCGCCGGACAACCCGCCACCACTCACTATCTCAACCTCGGCCTTCTGCGCGAACTCGCGCCGACGGCCGATGTGCGCGAGGACAGGCGTTTTCTCGACAACGGCCACCTCGCCACCTCCGCCGGCATTTCCGCGGGCATAGATCTGTCGCTGCACCTCGTCGCCCGGCTGCATGGTGTCTCTGTCGCGGAAGAAACTGCCCGCTACATGGAATATCACTGGCGCAATGACGGCGGAAGCCAGCGCTGAACCACCACCTCCCGCCCTGTGACCGCGTCTGAAAAAACTCCCGCGAAGGCCGCGCTTATCGCCGGCTTTGTCACCATCTATCTCCTGTGGGGCTCCACGTATCTCGGCATCAAGATCGCCGTGGAAACACTGCCGCCCTTCCTGATGGCCAGCGCGCGATTCCTCATCGCCGGCCTGCTGGTCGCGGGCTGGATTGCCTGGACGGGCAGTTTCAAGGCAACGCGGCGCCAGTGGTTCGACAACTCCATCATCGGCGCACTGCTCCTGCTGGGCGGCAACGGCATGGTGTCCTGGTCCGAACAGAAAATTCCCTCGGGCATCGCCACCCTCGTTGTCTCGCTGGGACCGCTGTTCATCGTGTTGCTCGATTGGGCCGTGTTCGCTTTCAGCCGGGATAAGAGTCGCGGCACCCGGCCAACCGCGGCGACTTTCACGGGCGTGGGGCTCGGCATCGCCGGTCTGGCCGTGCTCGTTGGCCCGCGTCTCGGCGAAGGCCAGTCGCAACTCGATCCGTGGCGCATCGCCGGTCTGGTGCTCGCGTGTTTCTCGTGGAGCGTGGGCGCGATTTACACCCGTTACGCGCGGACTCCCGCCGAGCCCTTCACGGCGGCCGCCATCCAAATGCTCGCCGGCAGTGTCTGGCTTTTCCTCGTCAGCCTCCTCATGGGCGAGCCCGGCCATTTTAACTTCGCCGCGGTGTCCGACCGCTCACTCTTCGCCTGGGCTTATCTGATCGTGGCGGGTTCGCTGATCGGCTTCACCACTTTTGTCTGGCTGATGAAGCACAGCACACCGGCGCGCGTGTCCACGTATGCCTACGTCAATCCCATCGTCGCGGTTTTTCTGGGTTGGCTGATCGCCCACGAAGCGGTCGGGCCGCGCATGTTTGTCGCCGCGGCCATCATCATCATCGGCGTGGCCATCATCACCGCCAGCAAAAATAAAAAGCCCGCGACTCCCCCACCCGGACCGGCAGTGGCAGACGCCATCCCTGTCGTGGCCAGCGCCGGCGAGAAAACCCTCTGATCGATTCGCGACCCCTCCGGCAACCAAACCAGCCGGGTGAGCTGGTATTTTTGCGAAACCCGGCTAAGTTGAGGGTGTCACTTAACTCATCATGAAAAACCGCATTCTTATTTCCTTCGTGTTTGGTGCCCTCGCGTTCCTGTCCGGTTGTCAAACCGTCAACGACCGCATCAAGGAAAAACCCGAGGCCTTTGCGCAAGTCGACAAGGCTACCCAGGACAAAATCAAGCAGGGCATCATCGATATCGGCTACTCGGAAGACCTGGTTTATCTTGCCCTGGGCAACCCCGATCAAAAACGCGAATCCGTCAGCGCCAATGGCCGCACGGTCACGTGGATCTACAACACCTACTACCAGCGTTACGATGGCACCCAGTTTGCGGGCTATCACCGCCACGTTTACTTTGATCCGTACCTCCGAAGCTACCGCGTCTATTACCAGCCAGTCTTCGCCGAGGTCTACAATGACGAGAAGGAAGAACGTATCCGCATCGTTTTCAAAGACGGCAAGGCTGCGGTCATCGAACAGTCGAAGGATTAACGCAGCAGAGCGCGCAACTTCGGGCCAATCCATCGCGCGAGCGCGGGATTGGCATAGCCCGTCCACGCAACCGGAGTCGTCGTGTCGAGCGGTGAGCGCAGCGGCTTCCCATCCGGTGCGGTGATCACACAGCCGAGTTCCCGGGCAATCAGCTCGGTGCAGATATCATACGGATGACAAACGAGGGTCGAACGCCGCCGTAAGCTGGCCAAAGCGAGCGGTCGCAGGTCGGCGATGAAACGGTCGCGCCCGGTCAGCAACTCGTGGAGCTGTCCGCCGGTGCTCAGGTATTGATCATCAAAAATCTCCATCCCGGCGCCCAGCGCGCGCCAAAGCTTTTCCTCCCGCGCAGCCAGCCACGTTTTTCCGGTGGGGAAAAATTTCGCGAAGGAAGCAAATCCGTGGGCCAGATTCGTGGCGCGGGAGGGCGCGGGCTTTAACTTTGTCCGCCGGCCAGTTCGCCAATCGATCCGCGCCGCTTTGATGCCGCGCCCGCGCACCGCACTGAACTGGTCAGCCAGTCCCTGCTTGCCCGTCGGCAGTTCGGTCATGGCCGCGACGACAATGTCACTGAGATTTGTTTTCGAGCCACGCTGAGGAGCCAGCGCTGCGAGGCTCCAGGCGGAACGCTTGTCATACATCAGCCCGCGCGTGCCGTCGATGGGATCGAGGATACATTTGAAAAGTGTCCGGCCCACGGGAGTGCCGGCCGGAAACGTGACGGAGCCGTCATGTTCCTCCAGCCCCTCCATGACCAACTCGACGGGCCAGCGTCGCGGCCAGTTTTTTTCAAACCACGCCAGCACGGTTGCCTCGCTCACCTTGTCGATCGCGTAAATCGTGTCGGCGGAAGTGACCGCCGCCACCCGCGACATGGCGCGCGCGCCGCGCGTTTGAGCCGCACGGACGGATTCACAGATCGCATCCTGCAACCGGCACAGCAACCGGCAGGCCTGGTCAAGTTGGGTCGGCGTCACCGGCGTTTAAAATTCGTAAGGCCAGCTCGGCATGGAGAAGGCGCCGCCATCCACGTAGATCGTCTGCCCGGTGACAAAGTCGGACTGATCGCCGGCGAGGAAGAGCACGACTTTGGCCACATCCGCCGGCTGACCGACACGCTTGAGCGGGGCGACTTTCGCCCAAGTTTCCGCATAGTGGGGCGTCTCCTGCCGCGTGCGCTCCAGCTCGATCGCACCGGGCGCGACGCAATTCACCCGGATGCCGTGCGGCCCGAGTTCGAGCGCAGATACTTTGGTGAACTGCTCGATGCCGCCTTTCGATGCGGTGTAATCCACCAGGCGGGGAAACGGGACTTTGTTGCAGCCCGAGCCGATGTTGATGATCGAGCCGTGCCGGCCATGTTCGACCATGAGTTGCGCGGCGCGCTGGGTGTTGAGGAAACAACCCTTCAAGTTGGTCCGGATGACCCGGTCCCAGTCTTCCTCGCGAAGCTCGAGCAACGGAGCCCAGGTCTGAACGCCCGCATTGTTGACCAGCAAATCCGGTGCGCGACCAAACGTGGTCATGACCGCAGCATAAAATTCCAGCACGTCCTGCTTCACGCCCACATCACATAAAACCGGCAGCGCCTTGCCACCGGCCGCGCCAATCAACGCGGCCACTTCGTTCGCGGCGGCTTCGTCGCCAATAAAAGAAAAGGCGATATCCCAACCATGGCCCGCCAGCGTAAGCGCAATTTCCCGGCCGATCCCCCGGCTCGCCCCTGTCACCACTGCCAAGCGTCGCGTGTCAGTCATATTCGACTCATGCATGACATCCAGTGGAGGCGCGGACAATGACTTTCATTATCACCGTTCACGCGGTTTCAGCCCGCGTTTATTTCGCGACCGGGATGTGCGCGGCCTGCCGCAGGGCCTCGGTTTTGGAAATCTTCAATTTCGCCGCGATGGTATTGAGTCGGACCACCTCGGCCTGGGTGAGCATGGTCTGGCGATCACTGCCATCGCGGTCCGCCCACTTGACCAGGTGGATTTTTTGCCGGGAAATCTTAACGAGATCGCGGAGGAAAGATTGCTCATCATCAGGTAGCTCCATGTAAAGCCCAGTTGGCCCGGGCGATGACCGGTGGTCAAGGCTTGCCATCCATTGCGCCTGCGGGTCGCGCCCGGTTATTTTTTAAGCACGGACGCCGGACTCTCGCGTTTGAGTTCGCGCGTCATGAGCGCATGGAGGGCCTCGGCAGGTTTCTTGTGCTGGTAGAGAATCGCGTAAACTTCCGCCAGGATCGGCGCGGTGATGCCGCGCTCCTGGCACAAGCCGTAAAGCGCCTCCGTCGTGCGGTGGCCCTCCACGACCGTCTTGCGTCCTTCCAACAGTTCCTCCACGGAACCGCCCGCCCCGATTTTTTCGCCGAATTCGCGGTTGCGGCTCCATTCGCCGTGGCAGGTGGCGACCAGATCGCCAAAGCCGCTCAACCCGTAAAAGGTGTCCTTGTCCGCCCCCAAGGTCTGTCCCACCCGCACCATCTCGGCCAGCGACCGCGTCAGCAGGGACGCCTTGGAATTATCGCCCAGCTTCAAGCCATCGCAGAAACCGGCAGCGATCGCATAGATGTTTTTCAAACTGGCGCCATACTCCGCGCCCGCCAGGTCATCGCTGATATAAATGCGCAGCGTGGAGCCGCTCATCGCCGCCTGCACCTTCGGCACAAATTCATCCATGCGGACCGCCGCCATCACCATGGCCGCCGGCAATCCCCGCGCCACCTCGGCAGCATTGGTGGGACCGGTCAGCGTGCCGCAATTCAGACTGGGCAGCACCTGCGTCATCACCTCACTCGGGCGGAGGTGCGTGCCGATCTCGAGTCCTTTGACCAGGCTGAGGAAAAGCTGCAGCCGCGAAGTATCATGCAACACCCCGCGCATCTGCTCGCACCACGTGCGCAGCGTTTGCGACGGGCACGCAATGAGGGCCACGTCCGCCTCGACCAGCGCGGAGCTCAGGTCGCTGGTAACGACCACGGCGGCCGGCAACATCTGGCCGGGCAGGTAGTCGTGATTTTCCCGGCTGCTGCGGATCAGGGCCGCATGCTCGGGCCGGCGTGCGACCAGGGTCGTGTGCTGGCCGCGCCGCGCCAGATGCAGGGCCATCGCCGTGCCCCAAGCGCCCGCCCCGATGACCGCGAAATTAAGTGGGCGCTGCTCGGGCATGAAGGAAACCATCAGGTTTTGAGGAAGCCGGGAATTTTTTCCCCAGCGAGCATAGCATCGAAATTCTCGCGGGCATTGACCAGCTCGAATCGGCTGCCCGAGACGAGCACTTCCGCGGGAGCCGGCCGCGTGTTGTAGCGGCTCGCCATCGTGTAGCCGTACGCGCCCGCACTCATGAAGGCGATCAACTCGCCCTCGCCCAACGCCTGCAACGTGCGGTCCTTGGCAAAACAGTCCCCCGATTCGCAGATGGGCCCGACGATGTCGGCCTGCAAAGCGGGCCGGGAAGAATCGCGCAGGAGCGGCACGACCTCGTGGTAGGCCTCATACATCGCCGGGCGCACGAGATCGTTCATGGCGGCGTCCACCACGAGGAAATTCTTGCCGGAGCCGCGCTTCAGGTATTCGACGCGGGAGAGAAGCACGCCGGCGTTGCCCACAAGGAAACGGCCCGGCTCGAGGAGAATCTTGAGCCCAAGCGGAGCCAGCAAAGGCGCGAGTGCCGCGCCATAAGCTTCGGGGGTGAGGGGACGTTCGCTGTCCGGCTTGGCGCTCCACCACGCCGCGTCGCCGCTGGCCAGCGCGTCCTGATAAACGATGCCGATGCCGCCACCGACGCTGAAGTAGGTGATCCCGTAAAGTTGCTTTAACTGCTCGACGAAGGGGATGACTTTTTTCACCGCTTCGACAAAGGGTGCGGCTGAGGTGAGCTGTGAGCCGATGTGCATCTGCACGCCCTTGATTTCGATGTGCGGATATTTGGCGGCGGCCTCGTAGGCGGCAGCGGCGTACTTGAGCGGGATGCCGAATTTGTTGTCGCTCTTGCCCGTGGTGATCTTGGCGTGCGTCTTGGCGTCCACGTCCGGGTTGATGCGGATGGCGATGGGGGCCTTGCGCCCGAGCTGGCCAGCCACGTGATTGATGCGGGCGAGCTCCGGTTCGCTTTCCACGTGAAAGCCAAAGACGCCGGCCTCCAGCGCCAGTTTGATCTCGGCCTCGGTCTTGCCCACGCCGGCAAACACGCTGCGCGAAGTGCTGCCGCCGGCGGCAAGAACCCGTTTAAGCTCACCCCCGCTCACGAGATCAAATGCACCACCGAGATTCGAAAACAGACGCAGAATCGCGAGGTTGGAGTTCGCCTTCATCGCGAAGCAGAGCTGGAGATCGAGCCCGGCCAGACTGGCGGTCAGCCGGCGGAAATTATCCTCGATCGTCTGCGCGCTGTAGACGTAGGTGGGCGTTCCATGGAGCTGGGCCACCGCGCCCAAATCGACGGATTCGCAATAAAGTTTCTGACCTAAGTAGTGAAATTGATGCATCGCAGTAAAGTGTACGTGAATTGTGTCGAGATAGCGGGAATCCACTTGAAAGGAAGCGCTATTTTTTGAGATCAACACCCATGTCCTACGCGATGCGCCGCTTCCTCAATCACCTGCCGATCCAAATCGGCACGCGGAGCGACCGGCGTTTGCGCACCACGGGCCTGAAGAACGCTCAGTTCGCGAGCTTCCTCGAGACCGGCGGCTCCCTTGCCCCGCATGTGGATCGCTATGAACGCAGCCTGCGGATTCGTCGGACCGTCAAACGGCTGATCGTCGTGTCGCTCCTTTTGTTCGGCGGCTGGATTGTCGTGGAAAGCGCCCGGGCGCTTACGTTGTTCTAAGTTGGCGCGTACAAAGTAGGTTGCCAGCTGCGACCCCCGCGGCTTAGTGCTCAAAGGTGCCAATCAACGCGGAGCTTTATCCTTGGATTTCGGCCGGCGCCATCGCCTGGGGCCTGCTGGACTGCTTTTTTGGCTATCAAGTCTTCAAGGTCACACTGGCAGTGGTCGGCGGAATACTCGGGGTCGTTTTCGGCCATGCCGCCGCAGTCGCACTGGGCTTGAGCACCGGCGGGGCAATCGCCGGCATGATTGTGGGAGGACTGCTGGGGGCCGGGCTGGCCTTCATGCTCTATACCGGCGCAGTCTTTGTCGCGGGATTCGGGTTTGGCGCCACGCTGGGTGTGTTGATCCTCACTCACTACAACCACATGGTGGCTTTGATGAGTGGTCTGGTCATGGGTGTCATCGGTGGCTTTGTGGCCGTCAAGGTGCAGCGGGTGCTGATTATTCTTTCCACCGCATTGCTGGGATCCTTTCGGGCCATCCTTGCACTGGCTTATTTCGTCAGCCGGGTGGACTGGTTTTATTATTACCAGCAGCCGCAGCAAATCCCGGCCATGATCGACCACAACACCTGGATGTTTCCCTCGATCCTCGGCTTGGCCGTGGCGGGAGTCATTGCCCAGTTTGAACTCGGCGGATCGTCTGCGAAAAAGAAAACCAAAGCTGCCGCCGAGTAAACTTGCCCGGACCAATTCCACCCGCACAATCCGCCCGGATGAAACGATTGCTCACCCCTGTTTTTTTGCTGGCCCTGCTGGCTGCCTTTCTGCCCGCTTGCACCAACACCAGCCGGATCATCGCCACCGGGCTGGAAATTGAGGTCACCGGAATTGAACGCGCCAGCGATGGCACCGTGACGGCTTCGTGGCAGATCAAGAATCCCAATATCGTCGCCTATCTGATCTCCCGGGTGAAACACAAGATCGTGCTGAATGGCGTGAACCTCGGGTCAATTGATGAGTCGGAACCGCTGCCGCTGCCGATCGGGGGGAAAGGCGGGCGGACGAGTAAATTATCCGGGGTGGATGCAGCCGCCACCCGCGTGTTGACGGAAGCCGCCAGCCTCGGCTCGGCCAATTACCGGTTGGACACCCAGATCACAATTTTGGTCTACGACGACACCTTCGAGAAAGCCGGGCTGACTCATTCCGGCACTGTGTCAGTGAAGGCCAGATAAAGATTTTCGCTGGAGCCAGGCTGCACTCAAGCCGCCAATTGCTGGACGGAATTTGGAGCTGGCAGCCGCCCAAGGCTGAGCCTGACCGGAAGTCGGATCGGCTTTACTGCGGTCAGAGCAAGCGGGCGCCGGCTGTATTGTTTAACCGTCCAAGCCACGAGACCGGAGGCAAACAGGATGGAAGTGAACTCAACGGCGCCAATCGTCTGGCCACTGGCACCCAAGGCAAAGCCCGACAGAGTCGCGCTGAAGAGGAAGATAAGAACTGTTTTCATTGTAACATTTGAAGTTACCTGAAGAACACCCGTTCACGGGGAAAAGTTACAAAATCGCGCAACTGCCGCGGCAAAGTAAAGATCCCCGGGGTTGCATTGGGCAAACCTCTCGCGAGCGAGGTCGCCCACCCTCCAGTTCTTACCTTTCTGGAGCCACGGCGACCTCGCCGTGGTCTTTTCCTCATCCAAGCCGAGCCAAGTTTACCCGCCCGCGGTGGGCTTCGGAATATTCAACCCAGCGTGAATAAAAAAAGGCGCGACCTCGGCCGCGCCCTGAAATCATTGAGCTGACTGCCAGGTCAGGCGCCGCCGCCCGTGGCGTTGGAGGCCGGTTTGAAATTCTCCCGGAACAGCGCGGACACATAATCGCGATTCATGCGCGCAATGAAATCGTGGGAAATGAGCTTCGGACACACCGCGCTGCATTCATATTGATTCGCGCAGTTGCCGAAGCCCGCTTCGTCCATGGTCTGCACCATCGCCAGCACCCGTCGATCGCGCTCCGGCTGGCCTTGCGGCATAAGACCGAGATGCGAAACCTTGGCGGCGACAAACAGCATGGCGGAAGCATTCTTGCACGCCGCGACGCAGGCCCCGCAGCCGATACACGCCGCCGCGTCCATCGCGAGATCCGCGTCATCCTTGGGCACGGGAATGGAATTGGCGTCGGGAGCCGCGCCCGTCCGCACGGAAATGAATCCACCCGCCTGCTGGATTTTGTCGAAAGCTTCGCGATCAGTGACGAGATCCTTCACCAACGGAAAAGCTTTCGCGCGGAAAGGCTCGACGACGATCACATCGCCGTCCCGAAAACTGCGCATGTAAACCTGACAGGTGGCGACGCCCTTGCCCGGACCGTGCGGCTTGCCGTTGATCGTGCACGAGCAGGTCCCGCAGATTCCTTCGCGGCAATCGTGGGCGAAGGCGATGGGCTCCTCCCCGGTCAGTGTGAGCCCGTCATTCACGACATCGAGCAGCTCGAGAAACGACATGTCCGGGCTGACCTGCGGGGCGGGATAGTCGACAAACTTGCCGGGCTGACCCGGGCCGGATTGACGCCAGACGCGCAAGGTGACGGAAAAAATCCTGGTGCTGTTGTTGGCGACCATAATGAAATTCCCTGGAGACTTATTTATAGGAGCGAACGCTCATTTTGGTGAACTCGTAGTTGAGTGGCTCGATGTTGCGCAGCGGCGCCTTGCCTTCACCCTGATACTCCCAAGCCGCGACATGCGCGAACTTCTCGTCGTCACGTTTGCATTCGCCGTCGGGATACTGGTATTCCTCGCGGAAATGTCCGCCGCAGGATTCTTCGCGGGTGAGCGCATCGCGGCAAAGCAGCTCGCCCAGCTCGATAAAGTCAGCGACGCGGCCCGCCTGCTCGAGCGACTGGTTCAACGTTTCGGCAGAACCGGGAACATTCACATTGGCCCAGAATTCCTCGCGCAAGGCGGGGATCAACTGCAAGGCTGATTCGAGACTCTCCTTCGTGCGGGCCATGCCGCAGTGCTCCCACATGATTTTGCCCAGGCGCTTGTGGAAATGGCTCACCGGCTCCTTGCCTTTGGTCGCGAGCAAACGCTGCGTCATCGACCGGACATTGTCCTCCGCTTGTTTGAATTCGGTGCTCTCCGTCGAGGGACGCGACGCCGGCTTCTGACCAGCCAAATAGTCGCCAATGGTGTAGGGCAGCACGAAGTAGCCATCCGCAAGACCCTGCATCAGCGCCGACGCGCCCAGACGATTGGCGCCGTGATCGGAGAAATTCGCTTCCCCCAGCACGAAGAGGCCGGGGATATTGGACATGAGGTTATAGTCCACCCAAAGTCCGCCCATCGTATAATGCACGGCGGGAAAGATCCGCATGGGCGTCTTGTAAGCATCCTCCGCCGTGATTTCGTGATAGATGTCGAAAAGATTGCCGTAGCGCTCGCGCACCGCGGGTTCGCCCAGCCGTTTAATGGCGTCGGCGAAGTCGAGATAGACGCCCAGGCCCGTGGGTCCAACGCCGCGGCCCTCATTGCACATGCGCATGGCCGCGCGGGAGGAAACGTCGCGGGGTGCGAGGTTGCCAAAGCTGGGATAGATGCGTTCGAGGTAATAATCGCGATTAGCCTCGGGAATGGAACCGGGCTCCTTACCGGCATCTTCTTTTTTCTTTGGCACCCAAATGCGTCCGTCGTTACGCAGTGATTCCGACATCAAGGTGAGCTTCGACTGATAGTCGCCGCTGACCGGGATGCAGGTCGGATGAATCTGCGTGTAACAGGGATTCGCCAGACAGGCGCCGCGCTTGTACGCCCGCCAGATGGCGGTGGCGTTCGAGCCGCGCGCGTAGGTCGAGAGATTGAAAACGTTGCCGTAGCCGCCGGTAGCGAGCACCACGGCATCGGCGCTGTGCCGCGTGATCTGGCCGGTGATCAGATCGCGGACGATGATGCCCTTCGCGTGGCCGTCGACGATGACCAGGTCGAGCATCTCGGAATTGGTGTGAAGTTCGATCGCGCCCTGCCCGACCATCCGCGAAAGTGCGGAATAGGCACCGAGCAAAAGCTGCTGGCCGGTTTGGCCACGAGCGTAGAATGTGCGGGAAACCTGCGCGCCGCCGAAGGAGCGGTTGGCGAGCAGGCCGCCGTATTCGCGGGCGAAGGGCACGCCCTGCGCCGCGCATTGGTCGATGATGTTGACCGAAACCTCGGCGAGACGGTGAACGTTTGATTCACGCGCCCGATAGTCACCCCCCTTCAGCGTGTCGTAGAACAAACGGTGCACCGAGTCGCCGTCGTTCTGGTAATTCTTCGCCGCATTGATGCCGCCCTGCGCAGCAATCGAATGGGCCCGGCGTGGACTGTCATGAAAGACAAAGCTCTTCACCTTGTAGCCGAGCTCCGCCAGCGTCGCCGCGGAAGAAGAACCAGCCAGGCCGGCGCCAACCACGATGACCTCGTATTTGCGCTTGTTGGCCGGGTTGACGAGTTTGATCTCCGTCTTGTGCTTCTCCCACTTTTGCTCAAGCGGGCCGGACGGGGTCTTGGATTCGAGTTTGGCCATGGCGGGGAAAATTAGTGCGCGACAGTGGGGGCGGCGGAATTGCCCGCGAGTTTTTGCGCGGCGAAGGTGCCGGGGGCCGGCTTGGCCAGGCCCGTGAGAATTGCTCCCGGAATGGCAAGGTTGCCGAGGAAATACAGGAGGCAGTAAACGAGTGTGACCTTGCGCAGCAGACCGGACCATTTCGCAGAGCGCCAGCCAATCGTCTGGAACAGCGAGTCAATCCCGTGGAGCAAATGCACGGACAACAATCCCACCGCCACGATGTAGAACAGCGAAACGACCGGACTCGCGAAGCCCAGGAAAATCATGCTGTAAAGGTCGGGAACCTCCTGTCCCTTCGAGGCCAACGGGACGCCGAATTCACGGGCGTCTTCCAACATCGTCCAGTGAGGCAGCGCTCCCTTGAAATTGCCCGGTTGGGCCCAACCGATCGTGAAATGCGCCAAATGGTAGAGTAGAAAAGCCAGCACCACGACCCCGGTGAGTCGCATGTAGCGCGAGGAGATGGTGGCGTTGATCCATTTCTTGACGCCATATTCCTGCGGGCCGCGGGCCGCTCTGCTTTCGATCGTCAGGGCGACGGCGGTCCAGACGTGGATGGAAACGCACGCGAGCAGGAACAAGCGGATGGCCCACAAGGCGGGCCCAAGAGACTGGAGAAAATGCGCGTACCCGTTGATCCGATCCGGCGGAAAAAAAATCTGAAGATTACCCACCAAGTGACCGGTGACAAAGCCCACCATCACGAGACCGGTAGCGGCCATCAGGATTTTTTTGCCAATGGAGGTATGAAAGAGGGAGCCGGGAAGATTCATCGCGCGGGACGTGGGATAGTTGCGTTGGAGAAGGAGGTAATCAGCCCGTCTCCCGCTTGGCAAGGAACCCGCGGACGGGGAACTCATTATTAGGCCCCCTAACCTGTGCGTGAAGCACGCATCGTCCCCGCAAGCGTCCGCCAAATTAGATCAAACCGCCGGGGAAATTTGCACCCGGCGACCGGCGTCGAAAAACGAAATCAACGCGGCAGCGGTTTCAGCAGGGAAAATTTGCCGCTGGACGCTGGCTGGATAAATTTGCGGCGGAAAAGATTCACCCTCATCCCCGCCCCGAGCGCGGTGGCGACGGCCTGTTCCATCCCGGCGGGTGCGCTCTCGTCCGCCACATATTGGAAATCCCAGCGATTGTCCGAGACCTGCACCAAACTCCAATGCCAGCAGGCAAAATCCGCCGGCAGGGCTTCATCAATCTCAAACGCCGAAATCGCGCGGCCGGCCGGGTTAAAGAACAGATCGCGCTCGCGACCCAGAATTCGATAGCCGGAGGGTGTGCGCCGGACAATATCACCCGTAAAATAACGCAGCAAAGGCATCGCCTCGCGGTCGCGTGTCGTGACGTTGATCTGGAAAACATCCGGCAAATCCGTCCGCCATGGCACCAATTCGACGAAGGCGTTGCCATCAATCACCCGCAAATTGTCCCGGAATGCATCGCCGACAAAAATATATCCGGCCTCGGTTGAACCGTAGAGGTCGATCTGGACCGCCCCCGGAAAAACTTCCGCAATGCGCTGACTGTGCAGACGGCTGGCTTTGCCGTAAGTGAGGATGACGGTGCGAAGGCTCGGCACGCTGATTCGCCGCCGCTTCGCCGCTCGCGCCAAGAGGGACAGGTAAACCGGCTCGCCTTCCAGCACCTCCGGCTTCAGCGCCTGAAGTTCGAGCATAATCCGGTCCCATTCCGCCTCGGGAAAAGCAAAGGGATCGCTCGAAAGATTCAGGTAGACCGTGCCATCGAAATAACGGTGGGGAAAGGGATGATCCTCGTAGGGACAAAGATTGCTGGAGCAACCGATCGGAGCCAGCACCGCCTTGCGGTAAGGACGGTCCACGTATTGCGCTAGTTGCGGGTGAGCGAGATAGGCGCGGCGCAGCTGGGCGTTCCACCAGCCGTCCTCCATCACCACCGTCATCGGTTGCGCCGTGGATCCCGAGGTATGCTCGTATTCGAATTTTTTGGCGGCAAACCCGCGTTCAATTTCCGCGTAATCCGCAAAAAACGCGGTGTGGCCCCGGTCGAGAATCTCTTTTTTGGTCAGCACGGGAATTTCCCGGTAACACGACCATTGCAAGGCTTCATGGTGCAGCGGAAAGCGCTGCGCGTAGAGCGGACTGCGCTCGTAGATCGCCCGGATTTCCTGCTCCAAAAACCCGGGCAATCGCGCATCCGAACTGTGCCCCAGCGCTTCCGGCGTGTTGGCAAAAACAGAGGGGGACGTGACGGTTTCCATCGGGATGACCGAGTAAAGTCCGCGAGGCGGCAAAGTCAAACGGCCCCCGGGCGGAGTTTCGCCCAATGCGGCGTAAACAGCAGCAGCGCATCCAGCACCATCGCGTGCGTAATACCACCACTGTAGGCTAGGCGGTAAACCTCCTCGACCGGCTTGACGATGATCTCGAATTCCTCGTCCGGATCCCACTCCAGTCCCTCCTCCCGCCGGGCATTTTCCACCAAGACCAGATGACAGCGATTGCTTTGCATGGCCGGGTTGGGATGAATGCTGCCCAGTAGCCGGGCCGGACTGCCCACGTAGCCGGCCTCCTCCCGCAATTCGCGCAAACCGGCGGCGACACAATCCTCGCCGGGATCGATCACGCCTCCGGGAATTTCGAGCGAAAAATCGTCGATCCCGTAGCGGAATTGTCTGACCAACACAAATTGGTGATCAGTGGTCAACGCGATCACATTCACCCAGTCGGGTGGATTGATAACGAAAAAATCCTGCTCCTGACTGCGGTCTGGATGACGGTAGATTGCCCGCACCACATCAAAGATCCGGGTGGTCGCATGCGGTTCCGAACGAAGCCGCTGCCAGCGTTTGGGTTGGGGAGGAGAATCAGACATGCTAAAAAAAATGCCTCCGCGACACGAGGTCTGGGAGGCATTTTGAAATGATTGGGAGAGGCTTACTTCTTTGGAATCTTGATTTTCTGGCCAACCTTCAACTTGGTTGGATCGAGGCCGGGATTTTCTGCTTCGAGCGTATCGACGCGCGTCGCGAATTTCTTGGCAATCTTGGAGATCGTGTCACCAGGAGCCACGGAGTAATTGCCGCTGGCGTCAACTGTGCCGGTGACAACACCAGGTGCGCCACTCTTGCCACCCTTGCCGGCCGGAGCCGCGGCCGCGCGGGCTTTCTGGGCTTCCTCGACAACCGCGATACGGGCTTTGATTTCGCCGAATTGAGCACCGATTTGGTCAAATGGAGCTTGGATTCCGTTTCGCAAGCTCTTGACGTCGCCATCGACCTTCGCGGTCGCAGCCGAAGCGGCATGAACCTCAGTTTCGATGCTGTCGATCTTCGCCATTTGATCGGCTTGATTAGCCACCGTTTTTTTCAAAGTGGAAAGTTGGACAAGAGCCGCGATCGCAAGGACCAAGGCTAAGGCACCGACGATCACGCCGGCTATCGGCAAAATGCTGCCGGAATTATTACTATCGCGGGAAAGAGTATCCATTTTTTAAAAGATTAAGTGTCTGTATGTAGGAGGCGCGTACAGGCGAGGCAAGAAACATTTATCAACTGTTTTCGTCTTTGAGCAAATTTCGCCGGACAGGCTCTGCCCGTTAACCGTCCGCGCTTTGCATCAGTGGGCAAGGTCCTGTCTCAGAAAGTGAGGGCGGATAAAAATGAAACAGATGCACGTCGGCGTTGACAGATTCAAAACCGCATCATCCCATGCAGGCGGTATCGGGGTGTAGCTTAGTCTGGTAGAGCGCCTGGTTTGGGACCAGGAGGTCGTAGGTTCGAATCCTATCGCCCCGACCATTTTTAAACAAAACAGCCCGCCTTTTATGGCGGGCTGTTTTGTTTTGAACGGGTCGACCCGAAAATTATTTGCTCTCGACCTTCAAACCGAGGCCGTTCGCCGGAGAGCCGTTTCCGCTTTGAAGATTTCCCAATAGCATCGTGGCCCGCTGCGCCCAGGGTCCGTTCAGGTCGAGCTTCAGGATCTCCTCGGCCAGTTTCTTCGCTTCATCGGATTTACCCGCCTCATTGGCCAGGGAGGCAAGATGGTAAGTGGCTTCGGCCCGCACCGCTTTGGTCAGCGTTTGATCCGCACTCAGCGCCTTGAGGGAGGCTTCACCCGCTGCATTGTCGCCACCATTGATCTGACTGATGGCGGAGCCAAGCTTGGCGCGACCCAAGAGAGCTTCATTCTTCAGGCTGCCTGCCGCCTTTGTATAAAACGTGGCTGCGCCCTTGTAATCCGCAGCTTCAAATTTCCGGTCTGCGACTTGGAGATAAGCGACCCCAGCGAGAGGGTGGCCGGAATTTGCCTCGGCAAAGGCGCCCAGCTGGTCGGGCTTGTCCGAGACCTGCGCGTACTGCTGCCGCAGACTTTGCTCGCGCATCTCGGAAAAATACTGCCAGCCTTCCCGGCCTACAATCGCCAGCAGAGCAGCCACACCCAACAGCAAGATGAACCCGCGGTTCTTGGCCCAAATGGCTTGGACGGTAACTTCAAAACCTGGCTCCACCACATGGGCGGCGGAAGGATCGGCATGCGAGGAAGAGGGGTGGGCTGGCGGAAGTTGGCTCATGGGATTGGGCAGACTGAGCGCCGCCACCGCCGGCCTCAACGCCAAAGTTACTGGTTTTGCCAGAACGAACCCAATCCCCAAGAGACGCTTTAATCGAACACCACCGTCTTGTTGCCGTAGACCAGAATGCGGTTATCCAAATGCCAGCGCACAGCCTGGGCCAGCACGGATTTTTCCAAGTCGCGCCCTTTGCGAATCAGGTCGTCAACACTGTGCCGGTGGGTGACGCGTGCCACGTCCTGTTGGATTATCGGGCCATCATCGAGCACGGCCGTAGCATAATGCGCGGTGGCGCCGATCAGCTTAACCCCGCGTTCGTGAGCTTGATGGTAGGGTCGCCCGCCGGCAAACGCCGGCAGAAACGAGTGATGGATGTTAATGACGGGCTGACCGTATTTCCCCAGAAAATCCGCCGAAAGCACCTGCATGTAACGCGCGAGCACCACGAATTCAGCCCCGGACGCCCGCAACAATTCGAGCTGGCGTGCTTCCGCCGCCGCTTTCGTTTCGACCGTGACAGGCACGTGGTGAAAAGTGAGCCCGTAGTGCCGTGCCGCACCGGCGAGATCGGTGTGATTTGAAATCACACACGTAAACTCCCCCGCAAATTCACCGGCCTTCCCCCGCAACAGCAAATCATGGAAACAGTGATCCGCCTTGGAGACAAACAACGCGCCTTTCGGACGATGGGACAGGCAGGCCACCCGGGCTCTCATGCCCAGCGAAGCGGCAAAAACACGAAACTCCTCTATTTCACCTGACGCATCACCACCCACCGACACCCATTCAATGCGCTGGAAAAATTCATTGGCCTCCATGTCGCGATGCTGGTCGGCATGGAGAATGTTGCCCTGCCGGGCAAAAATCCAGCCGGCCGTCTTGGCCACGAGTCCCGGTTGGTCGGGACCGTGTAACAAGGCGACAAGGGTGGTCGGCGTGTTCACACGAATAAATTACATCGGTACCACACTGCCGCGATAGTCCTGCAGAGGGCGCACCTCCACCCGTTTTTGCTTCATGGCCCGGATACCGCCAAGCGCCGCATTCGCCCCGGTCAGGGTGGTCATGATGCAAACTGAATTCGCCACCGCCGCCGCGCGGATGGCGTTTTCGTCGTGCCGCGGAATCATTCCTTTGGGCGTATTGATGACCATCTTGATCTCGCCGTTTTTAATCATGTCCACGCAATTGGGCCGGCCCTCGAGCAGCTTGTTTACGAACTGCACTTGCAGACCGTTTTTCTGCAACAACCGCGCCGTGCCGCCGGTGGCGACAATCGAAAAGCCCAGCTCGGCAAACCCCTTCGCCAAGGTGACGGCGCCGGGCTTATCGGCATCCTTCACGCTGAGGAAAACCTTGCCGCTGAGCGGCAGGCCAGGCTTCGCCGCCATCTGGGTTTTCGCAAACGCAATGCCGAGATCGTCGTCCATGCCCATGACTTCGCCCGTGGAGCGCATCTCGGGGCCGAGCACAATGGGCGCACCGGGGAAGCGGGCGAAAGGAAACACTGCTTCCTTCACGCACCAATGCTTGGGTTTCACTTCGCGCGTCAGGCCGAGCTCAGAAAGCTTTTTCCCCGCCATCACCTTCGCGGCGAGTTTGGCGAGCGGCACGCCGATGGCCTTGGCCACAAACGGCACAGTGCGCGAAGCCCGCGGATTCACTTCCAACACGTAGAGCAGGTTGTCTTTGATGGCGAATTGAATGTTCATCAATCCGACCACCTTGATAGCCTTGGCCAAGGCGTAAGTCGCCTCGCGCACCGTCTGCAACATCTCGGGTGACAGCGTGTGCGGCGGCATCACCATCGCGGCGTCACCGGAATGCACGCCAGCAAACTCAATGTGCTCCAGCATGCCGCCGATGATCGAAGTCTCGCCGTCGCTGATGCAGTCCACATCAAGCTCGATGGCATCCTCGAGGAACTTGTCGATGAGCACCGGTTTGTCCGGCATGACATCGAACGCCTGACGGATGACGCCCTTGAATTCCTCTTCGCTGTAAACGATGAACATGCCCCGGCCACCAAGCACAAATGAGGGACGGAGCAGCACCGGAAAGCCGACTTCCTTGGCGAAGACCAGTGCCTCGGTCTCGTTCATCGCCGTGCGGTTAGGCGGCTGTTTGAGCTGTAACTGGTCGAGCACGGCGGCGAAGAGCTTGCGGTCCTCGGCGACCTCGATGCTTTCCGGCGTGGTGCCAATGACATTCACGCCGCGCGCCTTGAGCGGCGCGGCAAGGTTCAGCGGAGTCTGGCCGCCGAATTGCACGATCGCGCCGCTACACTTCTCCTGTTCGTAAACTTCCAGCACATCCTCAAGGGTCAGCGGTTCGAAGTAGAGCCGGTCACTGGTATCATAGTCGGTTGAGACGGTCTCGGGATTCGAGTTGATCATCACCGTTTCAAAGCCGATTTCGCGCAATGCAAAGGAGGCGTGCACGCAGCAGTAGTCGAATTCGATGCCCTGGCCGATCCGGTTCGGACCGCCGCCAATGATCATGATTTTTTTCTTCGTCGAGGGGATGACTTCATTTTCGTCGCCGTAACTGGAGTAATAATAAGGCGTGAAGGCCTCGAACTCGGCCGCGCACGTATCCACTAGACGATACGTCGTGCCCACGCCCGCCTTTTTGCGGTGCGCCCGCATGACGTCGAAATCCACCTTCAGGATGTGCGCCAGTTGCGCATCAGAGAAACCAAACTGCTTGGCACGGCGCAGCGTGACGACGTCCACTGTCTGGAGCGTCTGCTTCCGCAGCGTTTCTTCCATGAGGTAAATTTCCCACAGTTGCTGGAGGAACCACGGGTCGATATTGGTGAGATCGAAAATCTGCTCGACGGTGTAGCCGGCCCGGAAGGCGTGGCGCAAATAATAGACGCGCTCGGCGTTGGGCGTGCCGAGTTTTTGCCGGATGACGGAATCGTCCACGGCCTCATCGCCGCCATATTTGCCGCCGCCTCCAAAACCCCGGGCCCCCGTCTCCAGCGAGCGCAGACACTTTTGGAAGGACTCCTTGAACGTGCGGCCGATGGCCATCGCCTCGCCGACTGACTTCATCGCGGAAGTGAGCGTGGTGTTGGCGCCGGGAAATTTCTCGAAGGTGAAACGCGGAATTTTCGTGACGACGTAATCGATAGTCGGCTCGAAGCTGGCCGGAGTGAGGCGCGTGATATCGTTGCGCAATTCGTCGAGCGTGTAGCCAATCGCGAGCTTGGCCGCGATTTTGGCAATCGGAAAGCCGGTGGCCTTCGAGGCCAGCGCTGACGAGCGCGAGACGCGCGGATTCATTTCGATGACCACCTGCCGGCCGGTCTGCGGATCGATGGAGAATTGGATGTTCGAGCCGCCCGTGGCGACGCCGATCTCCCGGATCACCGCGAATGAGGCGTCGCGCATCACCTGAAATTCCTTGTCGGTGAGAGTCATCGCCGGCGCGACGGTGATCGAATCACCGGTATGGACCCCCATCGGGTCAAAATTCTCAATGGAGCAGATGACCACGCACTGGTCCTTGTGGTCGCGCATGACCTCCATTTCGTATTCCTTCCAACCCAGCAGACACTCCTCCACCAGCACCTCGTGTACCGGGGAAATCTCGAGTCCACCGGAGACGATTTGCTCAAATTCCTCGTGGTTATAGGCGATGCCGCCACCGGACCCGCCGAGCGTGAAACTGGGGCGGATGATCAGGGGCATCGTGCCAATATATGCAGCGGCCTGGCGCGCCTCTTCGATGGTGTGGACGGTCTTCGATTTGGCGACGTCGAGTCCGATCTTGATCATGCACTGTTTGAAGAGCTCGCGGTCCTCGCCTTTTTTAATGGCGTCAGGCTTCGCTCCGATCATCTCGACTTGGTATTTTTCCAAGATGCCCGCGTGGTGCAGCTCCATCGACAGATTGAGGGCTGTCTGACCGCCCAGGGTCGGCAGCAGGGCGGAAGGTCGTTCCTTGGCGATGATTTTTTCCAGAATTTCCAGCGTCAGCGGCTCGATGTACGTGGCATCGGCAAATTCCGGGTCCGTCATAATGGTAGCCGGGTTTGAATTCACCAGAATGATGCGGTAGCCTTCCTCGCGCAGGGCCTTGCAGGCTTGGGTGCCCGAGTAGTCAAATTCACAGGCCTGGCCGATAATAATAGGGCCGGCGCCGATGATCAGGATGGACTCTAAATCAGTACGTTTTGGCATGGCGTGAGCGCCCGCGAGGTTTGTGTTGCCCCCATGGCGGCGCAAGCGGGAATTGGGAATTCCTGCAAGGTTTCATCCGGACCAACCGCAATGGCCAAACTGTCGGCCGAGACGCCGCCCGAACTTCAGTCCAGGCGGTCGGCCTCGATGTCCAAGGCGAGGGCGGCACGGGCTTTGTCGCCCTGACAAGCGTGGAGCACGCGGGCCAGATACTGTTTTTCCTGCCCGGCCAAATATTCGGCCAGGGTTGGCCAGTCCTTCAGGTCATGCACCCGAAGTGGTAATTGGGCGGAAGTGACGACCCGGGTCTCAGTCGTGGTGATGATTTGCGACACCATCTGCCTGAATTCGGCCAGATTACCCGGCCAGCGATAAGCGGCGAGGGTGGCCAGCGCGTCATCGGTGAATTCCACCTGCCGGGCATCAAAATGGGGGTTCGAAGTCTTGGCCGCAATATCCTTAACCAGAAGCGGGATGTCCTCGAGGCGATCGCGCAGCGCCGGCAGTTGAACCGGCAGGACGGCCACCCGGTAAAAAAGCTCTTCGTTGAACTGGCCTTGTTCGGAAAGTTTTTCGAGATCCTCCTCGGTGGCGCACACCAGGCGGAAATTATGGGCGTTGTTGCGCAAGACGGAAACCAGTTCGGCCTGAGCCTCCTTAAGCAACGATTGCAAATGCAGCAGGAAAAGGGTGCCGCCCTTGGCTTCCTGGACCCAGGTGCCGCCAGAACCATTCTGCCCGAGCAGTCCCGCACGCAAACTTTCCATCGAGCTGAGCCGGCAATCAATCCGCACCAGCGGACTGTCGGCCGGCGTACCCGCCGTGTGCAGCAATTCAGCGGCGATCTCGTGTCCGCTGCCCAGTTCGCCCGAAATCAGAATCGGAGTGTGCGCGGTGGCCAGTTTTTTCAGCTGCGTGATGAGCCGTTTGGTTTTAGCGCTTGAGCCCACGATGCGGGCCTCGAAATCACCGGCCTTGGCGGAGGAGGACGTACTGATGGCTTCACGCTCGGCGACCGTGCGCTTGAATTCCATGCCGCGTCGAAGCGCCTGCATCAGCTCATCCACCTTGAACGGTTTTTGCAGGTAATCAAAAGCCCCGAATTTCAACGCCTGGATGGCGCTTTCGGTGCTGGCATAGGCCGTCATGATGATGATAACGGCAGTGGAATCGTAAAGCTTGAGCTGCTTGAGCAGGGTAATGCCATCCATCGGCTTCATGTCGATGTCAGCCAGCACGAGGTCGAATTTCTCCGTTTTGTACTTGGCGAGACCCTTTTCCCCATCCGTGGCAAAGGCGGTCTTGTAGCCGGTCGGCGAGATTACAGCTTCCAGCATCTCATGGATTGAGATGAGGTCGTCGACGATAAGGATGGAGGGCATACGATAGGAATGGAAATGTGCCCGTGGAAAACGAGCACGCAAGAGACATTAAGTGAAACCGGGGCGGATTACTGGAGCCCGCCTGCGACCGCACCAAGTTGGAAGATCGGCAGAAACATGGCCATGACAATGCCGCCGACAATCACGCCGAGGAACACGATCAGCAATGGCTCGATCAGTGAAGTCAGCGAGGCCACGGTGGCATCGCATTCGACGTCATAAAAATCGGCGATCTTGTTCATCATGCCGTCGACGTTACCGGTCGTTTCACCAGCCTTCACCATGTGCTTCATCATCGGAGGAAAAAAGGAATTGACCGCCATGATGTCCGAAACCTGACCGCCCTGGCTGACATGCTTGGCAATGTCG
>JANYDX010000047.1 GCA_025363395.1 Verrucomicrobiota bacterium | reverse complement strand
ATCGGATCCTCGATCGTGATGATGTGCCGGGCGAAGTTCGTGTTGATGTAATCGATCATCGCAGCGAGCGTGGTCGACTTGCCGGAGCCCGTCGGTCCCGTGACGACCACCAGGCCTTGGTCGAGGTGGCAGAGTTTCTTCAGGGCCTCGGGCAGCTTCAGATCATCGAAGGAAAGGATCTTGGCGGGAATCTGGCGGAGGACGGCCGCCTGGCCCCAGTGATTGTAGAGGAAATTAGCGCGGAAGCGGGCGAGGCCGGTGACTTCGTGGGCGAGATCGAGATCCTTGCGTTCGAGGAATTCATTCCAGCGTCTTTCGGGGCAGATTTCCTTGAGGTAGGCCTCCATTTGTTTCGCGTCGATCAGCCGGTCGCCGATGGGCTGGAGAGAGCCGGAGATGCGGGATTTAGGCGGCAGGCCGACGGTGAGGTGCAGGTCGGAGCCGCCCTTGTCGAGCATGGTGCGGAGGAGAGCGTCGATGGCGGCCATGGTTTAATTGAGGAGGCGGGGAAAGGCAGCCCACGAAACCCACGAAATTACACAAAAGACCGTGCAGGCTGACCCAAAAACCGGACTCGGGTTCGCGTGATTTTTTGTGATCATGAATTCAGGTGATCTTCGCGCGGACGTTGCGGGTGGAAACATTCTGCAGGGCGGTGTCCTTTGAGATTTTCTTTTGTTGGTAGAGTTCGAGGACGACATTTTCCATGACGCACATGCCTTCCTTGAGGCCGGTCTCCATCACATTGCGCAGGCCCTGGGTTTTGCCGTCGCGGATGAGGGCCTGGATGGCGGTGTTGGCGATGAGGATTTCACAGGCGGGGATCAGTCCGCCGTTCAGACTGGGGAGGAGACGCTGGCAGATGATCCCGCGCAAACTTTCAGCCACGCTCGCGCGGATCTGGGTTTGCTGGGCGGGCGGAAAGACGTCGAGCAGGCGGTTGAGCGTGGTGGAGGCATCGCTGGTGTGCATCGTGCCGATCACCAGGTGGCCGGTCTCCGAGGCGCTGATGGCCATCTCGATGGTTTCTAAATCGCGGAGTTCGCCGATGACGATGATGTCCGGGTCCTCGCGCAGGGCGCCCTTGAGGGCGGTGAAAAATGATTTCGTGTGCGGGCCGACTTCGCGTTGCGTGACATTGCAGCCCCTGGGTATCTGCACGACCTCGATAGGATCCTCGACGGTGATGATGTGATCCTGGCGGGTTTCGTTCAGCTCGGAGACCAGCGCGGCGAGCGTCGTGGTTTTGCCCGCGCCCACGGGACCAGTGACGAGGATGAGTCCGTTGTGGTAGGTGAGCAGTTTGCGGATGGTTTCGAGATTGCGCAGGCCGAGAGCATCCAGCCTTGGCATGGTGGAGGGCACCATGCGATAAGAACCGGACGCGCCCCCCTTGTGAAACATCAGGTTGACGCGGTACCGGTGTTCCGCGTCGAGGGCCAGGGCGAAGTCGTAGTCGCGGCGATCCAGGAAAATCGCGCGCTGGTGCGCTGCGAGCAGCGCGGTGTTCATGCGTAGCGATTCCTTTTCTGTCAGCACATGGGTGGTGAGCGCGGTGAGCACCCGGTGTTTGCGGACAAAGGGGCACGAGCCGGCGGAGAGATGGAGATCGCTGGCGCCGAACTCGCCTGCCGCGATGAGCAGTTTGCGGACGGCAGCCGCCAGGACCGCATCCTCCATCGGGCCGATATTATCGAAGGGAAATTGGGGCACGCCGGCGATGGTCCTGGCCCGCGGGGACGCTGCTGCCGGGGCGGTTTCATCATCGAGGAGCGGATTGCCGGGCGGCGGGCCGCTTTGGCTGCGCGCCATGGCTTCGCCGGCGACTGTTTCGAGGGTCTCGACGTCGTGAACGATGCTGTCGTCGATGAGCTTCTGGGCGAAATCCATCAGTTCCGCGCTGCGGCCGACGGCGCGCATGACGGCCAGCGCCTGCTCACGCGTGAATAATTTCTTATCAAGGCCCAGCCGAATCAGCCAGAGGATTTCGTTATTCATGCCGTGCGAGTGCGTGAAATACTTTGCAGTGGGCGCCGGTTGGCAAGGCCGGACTGCGCGGCCTCGATGGTGATTCCTCTCTGAGGGACCGGCAGAACAAACGAATCACACAAAATTAATACCTGAATGGCAAAGTCGGGAAGCGGATTCATGTACGGTTGGCTTGGTCCCGCGAGGCGAGGACCGGCTGAAAAAGCGGAGGCTCCACGGCGAGGTCGCCGTGGAGCCAAAGGACCGATGCTGGGAGCGCGGGTGACAGCGCCTGGGAATGTTATGAGGGCAATTC
>JANYDX010000003.1 GCA_025363395.1 Verrucomicrobiota bacterium | reverse complement strand
ATCTTCAAGAGCAGGGAAAATCCAAGATTGCGGCCGTGCGTGAAGCCACGCTTACCCGGCTTCGCCCGATTCTCATGACTTCCGTTGCGACAGTCGCCGGGCATTTCCCTCTCACGCTGGTCAGCGGTGCGGGTGCCTCCGCCCGTAACAGCATCGGCCTCGTTTTGGTCGGTGGTATGGCCATCGGCACAGTATTTACGCTTTTGATTCTGCCCTCGATCTACGTTCTCCTGGCTCGCGATCACTCTCACGACCGCGCTGCCGAACCTGTAGCGGTGCCCGCGACCGTGAGAACGTCGGTGGCCGTGGCCGAGCCGACCCTTGCCAAATAAGCCGTCCCGCTTTTACATGAAATACTTTATGCGCCTGCCCAGTCTAATCCTTGCGGGAGCGAGCCTGCTCGCGGCCCTGCCGGTCCACGCCCAGCTCAACGATGGCAAACCCGATCCGGACTACTCTGTACCGGAGCGGCTCGATCTCGAATATTCGTTGGCGTTCGCCATCGATAATAATTTCACCATCCGCCAGGCCAAGGAACGCATCCGCCAGCAGGAGGGTGTGGTGCTCGAGGTGCGCGCCGCGGAAATTCCGGCGGTTACCGGCAGTGGTGGCTATCAGAGGAATGATGCGGCGGTCGGACCCACGGGGGAGGATCGCTACTGGTCGTTTGATATCACCGCACGGCAGATCCTCTACGCCGGTGGTGGCGTCCGGGCCAACATTCGCGAGCAGCAACTGTCGCTCGATGCGGCGGTCCTGGCACTCCAGGAGATCATCAACGAATCCCTGCTCGATGTGCGCACCAAGTTTTATACGGTGCTCGTCAGTCGCGAAAAAATCAAGGTGCAGGAACAGAACGTTGAGCTGCTCCAGCGGCAATTGCAGGACGTGAAAAATCGGTTTGAAGCCGGCACGGTTTCGAACTTCGAAGTGCTGCGGGCCGAAGTGGCCGTGGCCAACGCCCAAGTCCCGCTCATCACTGCGCGCAATGATTACCGTCTTTCGATCGAGACCTTGCGACAGGTATTGGGCTTTACGACGGCCACCGACGTCAACGTGACCAAAATTCCCGAGTTTATGGGCACCCTTGACTTCGTTCCTGCCAGTTTTGATCTGCGTTCGGCCCTTAGCACCGCACGCGAACACCGGCCTGATTTACTCCGGCTGCGGAAGCTCGAAACGGCTGCGGAAGAGGGCATCGTTGCCCGCCGCGCCGGCTATTATCCAAATCTTTCCATTTATGGCGGGTACGACTGGAGAAAAGGCATCGGTTCGAACAGTTTGCCGGGTGATCGCAACGGCTGGACGGTGGGTTTGTCCTCCAGCTGGAATATTTTTGACGGGCGGGCCACGGCTGGTCGGGTGGTGCAGGCGCGCTCGTTTCTCGAGCAGACCAAACTCGCTGTGGGGGAAACCCAGCTCGCGGTCGATGTCGAGGTGCGCCGGGCCATTTCGACGTTCCAGCAAGCCACCGAGCTCGCTGAAGCGTCCAAGAAAGTCGTGACACAGGCCGAGGAAGCCGTGCGCCTCGCCAACGCGCGCTACAATGCCGGCACGGCCACCCAGCTTGATGTGCTGACTTCGCAGGTGGATCTCACTACCGCTCGCCTGAATCAATTGCAGGCCTTCTACAGCTATAATGTGGCGGTCGCGACGACGCGGAAAGCGATGGGTTTGTCGGATGAACTCCGGCCGACCAAGGTGATGAACTATCCTGGAAAATAGGTGGCACGCTGGCTTTTTTATTCTCTGTGGGTCTAGTCCCCCGGAGCAGCTCCAGCTTGGATGAGGAAAATACCACGGCGAGGGCGCCGTGCCTCCAATGCAGGGATGTCTGGAGCGGGCGACCCCCGCCAGCGAAGGGTTTGGCCAATGCCTCGGGAACCTCTGCTTTTCGTGCCGCCGCGAGGCGACCCTTTTGTCTGTGCGAACTCGCTCCCATGGTTTCCCTCACCGATCTTTAATAGTGCCCTGCGGCAACTTTAGTATTTACCGTGTGTCCTAACCGTTCCGCATGAAGTTCGCCCGTTCGCTGTTCATCAGCCTTGGTCTTCTCTTGGCGATTATTGCCTTGGTGGTGGGGCTGGCTCTGCTTCCTCCGATTCAGCGCTGGGCAGTACTGCGCGTCGCCGCGCGGCCCGGATTGAAATTGTCGATCGCGCACGTTTCAGCAGGCTTCTCCTCCGTCGTCCTGACGGATGTTCAGATGGAACAGCACGGTCTCAAGGTGCAGTTGGACCGGTTGGAATTGGACGGTTCGTTTTGGCCACTGATTTTCAGCCGCCGTCTTAATATACAGCGCCTTGTGGCCGGTGGTTTGGTGGTGGACGCGAGCCATCTATCGCGCAACAAGGCGCAGCTGACAGCCGCCGGTGCCCCCGCAGCCATTCCAGGTCTGCTGGCCCGGATAAAATTGCCTTTCGAACTGGTGCTGGAGGATTGTCGGATTTCCGGCCGGATTTTGTTGCCGGGAGCCGCCAGCCAGTCGCCGCTGGATGCGATCTGCGAGATTAAGGGCGGGAAATTTTCGCCCGGTGAGGAAGGCTCGCTGCGATTGACGGCGACGCTGAAAAATCCCGCCGCCGATGCGCACGTCGGTGTGCTTCACGCGCAGGTCAGTCTGCGGGCCACGCAAACAAACGCGCGTGGTTTCAGCCGGATCATGCTGACTGCAGTGGTGGATGCCGAGGGACGAAATTTATCCGACCAGAATCAGCTGAAAATCATCACCGACTTCGTCGAGGAATCGACGGGCGAAAATTATTCACTCAGTGTGGACACAGTCATCCAGGGGACAGGGGAAAATTTGCTGGCTTTGCGGGCGTCCTTGCCGGCTGGAAAAAATGAGTATGCCGGCCACTGGACCCTGAAAGCGCGCACCGCCCAGTTGGAACCGTTTTTCCTCGGCCTGGCGTTGCCTGATTTTGAGGCGAAGGGTGAGGGGAACCTGAGCTATTCTCCCGCTACCCGAGCGGTGGGCTTGCAGGGAGATTTGACCGCGGGAGCCAGCAAGCTGGAAATGATCGATGCGACGTGGCGGGCAATCGGGGCAGTCAAACTTCAAACGCAATTCGATATTACCGCAGCGGGTGGAGTTGCCCGTTTGTCCCGTTTGAACGTCCGGCTCGCCGGAGAAAATCCGGTGTTGGAACTGTCGGCATCTCAAGCGGCGGAAGTTGATTTCGGTGCACGCCGGCTCCGCGTCGGTGGCATCGGGACAGGCGAGGTGCTGAATCTCACTTTGCAAGGCGTCCCGCTAGCTTGGGTGGCGCCCTTTGTGCCCGAGCTGGGCATTTCAGGAGGAATGATCACGGGCCGGTTTTCCATTGCCGGTGATACGGACCGTTTGCAGCTCCACGCCACTCAGCCGTTGCACATCGATCAACTCACGATCACACAGCAGGGAACGGCGCTATTTTCCAAAGCGGCGGTAACGCTCGCGATGGATGCAGTGCTGACCGACAAGGAACTCCAGGCTAAGTTCAGCGAATTTGCCCTGCAGACGGCTGCCGGGGATTTGGTGAAGGCCCAGGCGACTGTAGCGATCCCGGTTTCGCCACAACCTGCCATTGCGGTGCAAGCCAGTTATTCGGCGGATCTGCCGGCACTCCTGGCTCCGTGGGTGCGGAAGGGACACCTCCTGGCCGCGGGCGAAAGCAGTTTCACTTACGCAAATGGGATAATCAAAATTCACCAGCTGACTGCGAGTGTGACGGAGGCAAGGGGAGCCTTGCTGTTCAAGGCGGCAGCTTTAACCCCGTTCTCATTCGATCCCGCGGGCAGGCGCGTGATTGAAAAAACACCGGTTGATCTGATAAAAATTTCCATTGGCCGCCTGCCATTGGACTGGCTGCCCTTGAGCCAACCCGAGGATAAATTGGCCGGCGTAATGGAACCGGTGGAATTTGTCTTCAAGGTCGATGGTGAAAAACTTCTTTTGCGGCCACTAACGCCTGTGAAATTTTCCGATGTGGCCGTCACGCAAGACGGAGAAACAGTGCTGACCGGCCTCGCCGTCGAAGCCTCACCGGCATTTGAGATGTCGGCGAACTCCACGATTCTTGCACAAACCGGTGAAGTGACCGTGCGCACTACAACTGGAGCTCTGTTGCTGACGTCGAGGGGTGAGGCTGCCCAATCGTTGGCGGACGGGTGGCGCGCGACCCTGAACTTTAATCTGGAGGTTCCCGCGCTCGCCTCGCAGCCGGTTTTTGACGGCGCACACCAAGTGGCGGAGGGCCATGCCAGTGGTGAAATCCGTGCCACCCTGGGCGCGACGCGGCAGGTCGAGGCTCGTCTCACCGTCAATGGTTTGGTGGGCCGCGACGGTGGCCAGCTCCTGCCGGTGGCAAATTTGAGTTTTCGCGCTTTAGTCGATCCCGAGGGCAAAATGTCCGTGCAGGCACCCTTGTTATTGGATCGCGCGGGCCAGCGTTCCGATTTGCTTTTTTACCTCGAGGTTAAGCCATTGGGCCGGATCTTTTCGATTGATGGCAAGCTAACCGGCGAGCGGGTGGAACTTGCAGATGCGATGGGGTTGATGGGCGTCTTTTCTGCCAGGGCGGTACACCGGGCGCCCGACTCGGGACGCCCGAATGCGGCGCCGAAAATAACGGCGGACTCTGTGGCGGCCTGGTCGCGATTCAAGGGCCAGCTTTTGCTCGATATCAAGTCGGTGACGTCGGGCAAGGATTGGTCAATGACGGGACTGACGGGTGTGGTCACGATGGACTCCTCACTTATTTCCCTGCAAAACCTGGAGGCGACCTTCGGGGCGAAGAGTCAGTTGAATGCAAAGGCGGGCCTGCAATTTTCAGGCGGGAGCCAGCCGTATCAACTGACCGGTGATTTTTCTTTGAATGAGTTCGACGTCGGCAAATTATTAAAGGCCGTCGAGCCCGGGAAGCCGCCAACTGTCGAGGGGCTTTTCAGCGTGACTGGCCGTTTCAAGGGCAACGGTGAAACCATGGGCCGGACACTGGATCAGACTCACGGGCAGTTTGACCTGACCAGCCGTCAAGGAGTTTGCCGGCTTCTCCAACGAACCACGAATAAGGTTTCCCTCACTTCCAAAGCCGTGGAAATCGGCGCCTCCATGCTGGGTTCGTTGCTGGGCTCGGAAAAGGCCAACAAAGCCGCGGAGAAGGTAGCGGGCCAGAATTATTTTGTGGACCAGCTGGCTCAGGGGATAGGCGAGTTCAATTACGATCAACTGAGTCTCCGGTTGGTACGCGATGAAACGCTCAATTTCTCACTGCAGGATATAAGTCTGATTTCACCGGAGATTCGCTTGCTCGGCAAAGGTTCAATCAGCCATGTGAGCGGAAAATCGATTTTGGACCAGCCGATGAACGTCACGCTGTCGCTGGCGGCCCGCGGCAAGACCGAGCAACTGTTGGGTAAGTTGCGCTTGGTTGACGGAACGCGGGATGAAGTTGGCTACGCCCGGGCGAAAGAGCCGGTTAATATTGGCGGCTCGCTAGCCCGGCCGGATCCGACGGGTTATTTCATCCGGATCGCCCTCGGCAAGCTTAACGACCTGATCGACGCGGACTGAGCCGATGCTGCTGCTCACTTGACCCGGCACGGTCAGTTGCGCGAACATCCGGCATGGCTACACCAGAAATCAAAATCGAGTCACTTAAAACCGGCACGGGACGTACGCCCAAAAAAGGCGAGGCCGTCACGGTTCACTACACGGGCTGGTTCACGAACGGGAAAAAATTCGACAGCTCGGTCGATCGGGATGAGCCCTTCACTTTTGTACTGGGCGAACAGCAGGTGATTGCCGGCTGGGACCAGGGTGTCGCGACGATGAAGATTGGCGACAAGGTGAAGCTCACCCTGCCGCCCGAGCTTGCCTATGGCAGCGCGGGTTATCCGGGTGCCATTCCGCCAAATTCAATTTTGATTTTTGACGTCGAGCTTCTCGGCATCGGCTGAAGCGAAAAAATCTGGTTTGTACGCCGGGGTGTAGAAGTCCCGGCAACATCAGAATACGCGTAGACAGACTAGACCGCAGCGATTCCGGCCTTTGCGATCAGTTGCTTCAACTGCGCGACGTCGTGCGCCGAGGTTTTGGCGACGAAACCGCGGGCGTGGGTGAAGTGCACCTCCGGCTCCCCGGCGATGCGGGTGAAGTCCAGTCGCGGGTTGTCGCGGAAACGTGAGAGTCCGTAGCCCGTGCTGCGCCGATCGGGATAAACGGTGCCCACGACTTCACCGGCGAGTCCACGGCTTTCGATGAACTGATCGATTCCCATTGATGGCTCCTCCGGCAGCGGCTCGGTACGGGGTAGGAAAAGAATTTTGGCCGGACGGTCGGCGAGATCCAGTTCCCAGATTTGCGCGTACTGGGCGATAAAATCAAGCCGGGCACGCATCGATTTCACATAGCCCAACAAGTCTTCTCCGATCATCCGCATGACTTCCCACAGCGCTTGTCCGGGCTCGATCCGTCTCGCCAGCGCGAAGCGGCGCAGCAAGGTGATGTCGATCGGGGAATTCAATTTGGTGAGCGTCTCCGGTGATACGCCAAGCCACTTGCTCGTGGTGACGAGTCCGCGGCAATCGAACCACTCGGCCGGTTCCAGCCAGTCGCAAAACTGCCGGGCATCCTCGTACAATTCCAAATGTTGCAGCACCAGCGAGAGCGAACACGTCGGCGGATGGTCCTTCGGCAGTTGGTGGTGGTCGAAATTGTTGCGCTCAGGCTCATGGGCGTGACCGACATCAACCACGCAGACAGCCGGACTGGCGAGATCCTCGGGTGTTGGTTCACGTCGGACCACGGGCACGGGATATAGGGCGAGCAAAACGCTGCAGGCGAGAAACTCGTCTTTGTGCGCTCCACCGGGATGGGTCAAAATGGTATCGATCATGGGAAAATAAAATGAGTCCGCGGCTTTTCTGGCCGCGGCAAAAACACGAGCACCGTTCAACGCCGGCCGCCGCTGTGCCAGTGGCCGCCCGGCTTTCCTTTCGGGTGGTGGGCGGCCGAAGATCGTCCGGCGCCACCGCCGCTCCCGCGCCCCTGACCCTGCCGGCGTCCCCCGCGATAGTCGGAATCGCCGCCGACGGGCGCAACGGGAACAGCTTTGTAGTCGAAGCCTTCAAGTTTGAGCTGGGGAATGGTGGCCTTGATGAAGCGTTCGATTTGGCGGACATCATTGGCCTCCTGGGGCGTCGCGAGGGTGAAGGCATCGCCCACCGCCGCGGCCCGGCCAGTCCGGCCGATACGATGCACGTAGTCGTCGGGTGTCATCGGAATGTCGTAGTTGATCACGTGCGAGACGCCGGCGACGTCGATGCCGCGGGCGGCGATGTCGGTGGCGACCATGACTTCGTATTTGCCGTCCTTAAAGCCCTTGAGTGCCGCGGTGCGCTGGCCCTGGCTCCGATTACCGTGGAGCACAGCCACGGAATGACCCGCCTCCTTGAGACGCAGGGCAATTTTGTCGGCACCGTGCTTGGTGCGGGTGAAGACGAGGACACTGTTGAAGTTGGTTTTCTCGAGCAAGGCGAGCAACAGGGCAAATTTTAAACCCTGACTGACTGGATAGATGGCATGTGTCACCGATTCGTTGACGGAACGGGCGCGGCCGATGGCGATTCGCACCGGATCAGTCAGGGCAAACCGGGCGATGGCATCGATCTCGGGTGGCACGGTGGCCGAGAAAAAGAGGGTCTGCCGCTTTTTCGGACAGAGACTGACGATGGTTTTGACATCGTTGATGAAACCCATGTCGAGCATGCGGTCGACTTCGTCGAGCACGAGCACTTGGAGATTATCTAGGCGCAGAGCCCTTTCCTGCAGAAAATCCATGAGCCGTCCGACCGTGGCGACGACGATGTCGCTGCCTTTATGCAGGGCGTTGCGCTGGGCGCCGTAACCCACACCGCCATGAATCAGCGCGGTGCGCACATCGGTAAACTGGCCGAATTCGCGGAAAGCCTCGTCGACCTGGGCGGCGAGTTCGCGCGTCGGCTCCAATACAAGAACGCGCGGGGCGGGGAGTTTGTGCGGTCCGAGGCGGTTGAGAATCGGAAGCGCAAACGCCGCAGTCTTGCCCGTTCCGGTTTGGGCGGAAGCAATGAGATCCCGGCCGCTCAGCACGACTGGAATGGCCTGCTGTTGGATAGGTGTAGGCTCACCATAACCTTTAGCGGTGATCGCGCGAACGATGCTGGAGTAGAGACCGAGTTTGTTAAACGGCATGGGCCGAATGCCGGGGTGAAACCGCTGAAACGCGAGGGAAAAACGAGTTCCGGGCAAATTGCACTTCTTCGCTGAAAGGGAAATGCAAGATGCGGCGTCGGCGTCGACAGCAGCTCTGGGTATTAATGATCGCCATTTTGTTATTGTCTGAACGCAAGGTTGTTGGCCACCGGGATTTTTTTTGGCATAAGCACTGCAAGGAGGGTGCAGGGAAATGCGTTTCTTTCCGCCCCCGCGATAATCGGAATTTGGGCAGATGGAATTCTCTTTTCCTTTTCTGGTAAAACCGAAAATCCAACCCATAAAAACATGAAACCAAGTACTCAGGATAAGATTGAAGGCACCGCCAAAGAAGTTAAGGGGAACATCAAGCAAGGCGCGGGCAAACTAGTCGGCAACGAACGGCTGCAAGCCGCCGGTCGTGCGGACAAACTCGACGGTCGCGTCCAAAAGAAGGTCGGTGAAATCGAAAAGGTTTTCGACCGCTGATAGACAGACGTTTGTCTTCTTCACGTCTTTAGATAGCTGTGGGCTGGCGACAGTCCCACAGCTCATTTTTACTCCCGCTCGCAGTAATCGTCTAGGGCTTGGTTTATAAAAACCGAGTCTAATTCCTTTTCGAGCTCCGGCAGGGATAACGGGGGCACAGTGGGAACGATTTGCAGTCATAGGAATGATACTCCTAATACCCCCCCATGAAAATTAGAATTCTGGAGATTTTCGGTCTCGTACTGTTATCGATGGTACAACTTGTGGCGGATGAGCGCGTGATGGTGCGTTCTCCCGAGCAGCTGGATCAACTTTTCGGGCCAGTTGCCCTCTATCCCGATCCCTTGATTGCGCTGATTTTGCCAGCGGCGACAGTTCCGGGCGACGTCGTACTGGCCGCGCGTTTTTTGGAGGCGAAGGGTGATCCGATGCAATTGGACGACCAATCATGGGACGACAGTGTCAAGTCTCTCGCCCGCTACCCGGACATTGTGAGGTGGATGGACCATAACCTCGCGTGGACCAAACAGGCCGGCGACGCTTTTCTCGCACAACCCACTGATGTCATGAATTGCATCCAGCGTTTGCGTGCGAGGGCCAGGGCGGTGGGAGTGCTTCGCGACACCCCGCAGCAACAGATCGTTGTCGAAGATGAAATCATCAGTATTACTCCAGCCCAACCCGATGTAATCTATATCCCAAGTTATGATCCTGACGTCGTGTATGTGTCGCGGCCGGGATATTATTCCGATTCGTTTATGACTTTTGGACCCGCATTTGTGACGGGTTTCTGGCTTGGATACGGTTTCGACTGGGACCGCCATCGGATTTGGACAATAGACCGAAGTGAACGGGAGCGTTTCTGGCGTGATCGTCATGAGTGGCGTCGTCCAGGATTTCCGGACCGGCCAGATTTTGGGCGCAATGGGTATCGCGACCGGCCTTGGGAGCCTTCCTCGAATAATCCTCGTCCCGCCCGTCCCCCAAGTGACCGTCCGCGTTCTGAGAATACCCGTCCCGTCCCAGTTCCAAATATTCCGGGCGAGCGGTCGCCAGATTTGAAGCATCGTATTCAAAATGATTCTCCGTCGGGTGAAAATAGACGTTGGGTAAGGCCGGAGGGGCGTGAGCTGCCCCCATCGCGTCGACCCGAGATTTCTCCAGTCGTCCCGATTCCACCCGCTACTGTTTCCCCCAACGTTTCTGTGATCCGAGACGCAAATCCCAGTCAGCCTCCCCCGTCTTTATCAACCGTACCTCAACAATCTCGTCGAGTTCACGAGGAACAGGGACCACGCGGATATGATTCGAGAGGCCTGCCGGGCCATGCGCCGTCAGATCATCCAGCGCCACCGCCCGCCCCTCCGCCGGCGCAGTCGGTCCCGGCTTCTGTTAACCCTGGGCGGCAAGCTCCCCCGCCTCCACCTCATGCCCCGTCGCAACCATCACGAGCTGAGCCCGTGGCTACTCCTCAACGCAGCGATAATAAGGATGATCATGACCGAAGGGACCATCAACCACGATCATGAACTCGCATTACCCTCGCGTATTCCTGACCGAGTTACAGGCGATCTATAACGACTCTGAATCAGGCGGCAGATGAGCTGGTGTTCTCCGCGCCCACCGATAATGTGATCGTCTATGCCCCATGATCCCCATCGCCAGTTTGATCAGACCGTCCTTGATATGATTGAGCACAGCCCGGTGGGAGCGGTACCATTTACCCCGGCCTATCGCGATGCGTTGACCCGGTTATACTCCTCCCACCAAGCGTATCCCAACGCGGATTTCAAAGATGGGCATGTGACGGCGAGATCTCTGGCCAGGCTGCCTTCTTTTCACGCGAATAATTTGGCAGCGCTCATCGGCGGGCAGATTGCGCCTGACGCATTGGAGCCCAATGCCAGCATTTTTAACCGTTACGTTCAATCGTTGCCTGACGTGCGGCGCGCCAAAGCGGAAAGCCTTCGCTTGATCGTGGCCGGCCGGGTTGCCCACCATCGCGCGAAGCACGGTGTCGTGGCGGCGCATGATCCGATCCACACGCTGATCCTGGTGCCGGGAACAGGTCCGCATCCGGGACTGCCCGGAAATTATCTTTACGGTTCGGCGTTTCAATTGCACCCCGACGCGGGCAGTCCGTGGGCGGTCCACCTGCATGACAGCGATGACGGCGCCGCTTTGTTCGACTCGCCCACCATGGACATGGCTCTGACCAAGCTGCAGGAAGTCCTCGACAGTGCTCCTTTCAATATGAACGAGCTGGCCGCCCTGGGATTTCGGTTTAATTAACCGGACTGCGGGTCAGTCCACACTCTCGGCAGACGCCGTGGGCGGCTCATCCGGCGGAGAAACATTTTCCGATTCTCCGCTGAGAGGCTCGCTTCCCGGCGTGCCGGGTGTGATCTCCACCGGCTTCTTGGTCCGGCGACCTGGCTTGGAAATGATTTCCACGTAAACTGCGGTTCCCCCACCGGCCGCGATGGCATCGATGGCTCCCGTTACCTCGGCAAGGTGCTTGCTGGCGGGTTCGCTCTTATCCGGTCCCACTCTGCAGTCGAAGTCCCAGAAATCCACGCCTTCAGGCAACGACTTCCTCCGCTCACGCTTCACGTATTTTCGGACGTCATTCTTGACGGCTTCAACCAAGCGTTGATTTTCTTTTCCGGGCGCACTGAGGGCAAAGGTCTTTTTCATTGGCGGCACTGGTATGCATGAAGCGCAGGGGTGAGGGGAGATAAATCTAGTGGATGAATTTTGCGGCCGCGCGCTGGAGTTTGCGTGGTAAATCCTGCGCAACGGGCTTCCGGCAAAAAATCAGACTGTCAGAAAACAAAAGCGGTCCCGATCATGGTTGCGGTGGGGCCGGCCACCTAAAGAGGGAAACTTGGTACGGGCGAGAGCGTCTCCGAAAACGCTGTCCCTTGTGTCCCTGGTCCAGCTCAACCCCAAACCCCATCTGAAATGATTTCTTCCTTGAAACTGCGGTATTTTGCCGCGCTCTGCGCCCCTCTTTGGCTGGCTTTGCCTGCGACCGCGCAAATCGGGACGAGATTTCCTTCCGAAAAGAAAATCGTGTCCGATCCGGTCACTGGGGTTCCGTTGGCCTTTCTGACGAGTCAACCGGTGGGCGATTCGAAGATCTACCAAACGCATCACCAGTGGACCTCCGATGGAAAGTGGCTGGTTTTCCGGTCCAACCGCGTGCGTGGCCAGGCCATGGCAGTCAATGAGGAAACAGGTGTCTTGGTGCAAGTCACGGAGTCGGGTTACTCCGGCATGCTGTGTCTCGCTGATCACTCGATGAGCCTCTATTTTCTGCGGATCAACCGGAGCGGGCCCGCTGTCGCTGTCACTGGGGCGGAGCCTGCCTACCAGACACCACCACCATCCACTCTCGCGGCGGAGGCCGCTCCGGCCGGTCCTGGAGAAGTCCGTGGGAATAGCCGCCAGCCGACGGGGCCAGCCCAAATCATCAAGGTTAACCTGGCTCAATTATTCGCGGATAGTGAAGCGGGCAAGCTGCAGCCGGCCGCAACCTATGAAAAAATTTGCGGAACAATCCCGTTTGAAATGGGGGCGGGGGGAGACATGGCGCTCGATTGTACCGAGGAATACGCCTACTTCCGCGTGGGCAAGGAAGAGGCGGCGAGGCACCTGCCCGCAAATACAAAACTGGAGGCAGCCTATGGCCCACGAAAAATGGGCGCTGGTCCCACCGGCTTGGGGAAAATGAATCTCAAGACGGGTGAGGTCAGTTTCATTGTCGCCGTGCCTTTTCAAATCGGGCACGTGCAAACCAACCCGTTCGTACCGGAGGAAATTATTTTTTGCTGGGAGACCGGCGGTAAATCGCCGCAACGCACTTGGACGGTGATGGCTGATGGCACCGGCCTGCGACCGCTTTATCCCGAGGCGCCCTATGAATGGGTCACCCATGAAGCCGTCATCACCAAGGACGAAGTAGCCATCGCAATTCTTGGACACCGGAAAGTGGGCGTGAATGACGAATGGGGTGTCGCCGGAACACGCGAGCATCCCACCGGCCTTGGCATCGTGAATCTCCGGACCAGGGAAATGAAAATTGCCGGTCAGACGAAAAGCGGTAGCGGACTTTGGCACGTTAACGGTTCGCCCGACGGACGCTGGGCGGTGGGCGATGATTTTGCGCGCAACCTTTATCTGATCGACCGGCACACCGATGAAATGATTTTACTTTCCGCCGGCCACAAAATCACGGCAGCGGATCATCCTCATCCCACGTTCAGCGCAGACGGCGCAAAAATTGAAATCCAATCGGCGATGCTATCGCAGGATAACCGGTCGATGAACATCTGTGTCATCCCGGTGCCGGACGCCTGGCTCAAACGCGTGTACCCCGACAAGCCGTGAAAAGCGCGGGGGATTTTTCTCCACCGCAGTTGTTCAATCGATAATTCGCCTACGCACCGATTAAAAGTAGAAGGGCCGCCCACCCCTGGACGGCCCTTGCTTGTTACTGACCTAACACCAAGCACACCTTGACTACTGAATGAGAGACGCAGGTTGAGCGTGATCGTTCAAAATAGAGAGAGAATGGTCCAGCGACTTTACCAATCTGTAACAAATGTAGGCGCTGTTCCCCTGGAGCCTGAGTATTCTCACCTATGATTTTGGTGAACTGGTCGCGGGTAAAGCTGTCACTTATATGGAACGGTTCACTTCGGACCGAAAAAGTCAGCGCTGAAACTAATTTCATAGATGAAAAAAACTCCTTCCGGAAGAAATGTCCCCATCACTCGCAAAAAGATGGTTGAACTTCTGAATATAGATCTGGCGGGCGAGTATCAGGCGATCATTGCGTACGTGGTTTACAGCCAGACAATGAAGGGAGCGAAATACCTGCACATCGCAAAGGAGCTGGAAAAGCACGCAAGTGAGGAATTGAGCCATGCCATTCAGATCGCGAAGCAGATCGATTACTTCAATGGAACGCCCGTGGTGACTCCGAAAGAAGTGAAGCTTTCGAGTAAACCTGAGGACATGCTCCGTTTCGACTTGGATAACGAGCGCACCACGATTTTAAATTATCGAGAGAGAATCCGCCAAGCCGAGGCCATGGGCGAATTCGGTCTGAGCGAAGTGCTGCGAAAAATAATCGCCCAGGAACAGGAGCATTTGACCGATCTCGCCGACGCGCTGGGTATTGATAATCCCAGGCTGGAGGATTGACGCTCGATCGTATCGCGGGACGGAAAAGACTGGGTTGCGCCGCGATTCAGTGGAAAATATTGGGACTGATTTTTCGCGCTGTTCCCACAGAGGCTAGTGCGTAGTCCCTAGATGTAATTTATTGAGTCAGGAGATATCCAGACGATCTTTGGGAAGCCGCTTTGGGCTATCCGAAAAGGGGCGGGGTTACCTGGCTCACATTTCCGATTCGGCCAAACAGATGGGCGTATTGATTGACAACCTCCTGGTTTTTTCCCGAATGGCCCGGGCGGAAATGAAACTGGTCCCGGTGAGCCTGCAACATCTGGCGGCCGATACGATTCAAGCCTTGCAGAATGAGGAGTCGCGCGAGCGGAACATCCAGTGGAAAATCGGCATCCTGCCCGTCGTCCAAGGTGACCGGCCGATGCTGCGGCAGGTGTTCGTCAATCTTCTCGCCAATGCGGTCAAGTACAGCCGACCGCGAAATCCGGCGGAAATCGAAGTAGGTTGCTTTGCCAACGTCGCCGACGAAGTGGTGGTTCTCGTGCGCGACAACGGGGTGGGGTTTGAAATGCAGTACGCCCAGAATCTTTTTGGCGTTTTTCAACGATTGCACCGGGCCGAGGAGTTCGAAAGCACTCGCATCGGCCTCGCGAATGTCAGGCGCATTATCACCCGGCATGGCGGTCGTACCTGGGCGGAAAGCGCGTCCGACGCCGGAGCGATATTCTATTTCTCACGGCCGACTCCCCAAAAAACCTCCGACATCCAAACATGAAAACATTGCGACGCATTATGCTGGTGGAGGACAACCTCAAGGACATCGATCAGACGCTCGCCGCGCTTGGAGAGCATCACCTGGCGAACGAGATTGTGGTGGCGCGGGACGGGGTCGAAGCCCTTGACTACCTTTATTGCCGGGGAAAATTTTCTGGACGGGACGACGGTCTGCCCGTCGTGGTGCTCCTCGATATCAAGATGCCGAAGCTGGGCGCTTGGAGGTCTTGCGACAAATGAAAGCGGATCCTCTGCTGAAAAACCTCCCGGTGGTCATGCTGTCGTCCTCGCGCGAGGAGCCCGACCTCGCGGCGAGTTATGCACTCGGCGCCAATGCCTACGTGGCGAAGCCCGTTGATTTCCAGCAATTCGTCGACGCGGTGAAACAGCTGGGCGTCTTTTGGGCCGTGGTGAACGAACCGCCGCCTCTCAAATCAGTCAACTAAAGGAAGCCCATGTTATCCAGTATTCCATTCCAGCTTTCTCTGCGCCTCCTGCACTTGGAGGACAATCCAAACGATGCGGAGCTGATCGGCCGTCAAATCTCGGAGGAATGGCCCGAGTGCAAGATCACGCGGGTCAGTTCGCGCCAGAAATTTGTCACCGCCCTGAGCCAGGAGGAATTCGACATCATCCTGTCGGATTTTTCCCTGCCGGCTTTCAATGGCCTGGAGGCACTCAATCTCGTCCGCAAATTCGGTTCGGGGACTACCTTCCTGTTTCTTTCCGGAACGATCGGGGAAGACAAGGCCGTGGAGGCGCTCCGGCACGGGGCGGTGGATTATCTGATCAAAGATCGCACGGTCCGCCTGATTCCGGCCATCCGGACCGCATTGGAACAGCGACGTGAGCACCAGTTGCGCCGACTGGCCGAACAGCATTTGCGCGAACAGGCCGAGGTGCTGGACAAGGCCCGTGATGCTATTTCCGTGACCGATATTCAGGGTTGCGTGACCTACTGGAACCACAGCGCGAACGAATTGTTCGGCTGGACCGGAGACGAAGGCCGCGGCCACCGATTGCAGGAGTTGTTCGGACTGTTTAATCAGGCACTCATTCCCGAAGAGCTCAAGGAGCTGCACACCGGCGGCGCATGGACGAGGGAACTACTACTGGTGGGAGCCGACGGCGGCATCCGCCACATTGTCAGTCGCTGGACACTGGTGCGCGACGTTGCGAATCAGCCGAAATCAATTCTTTTGATCAACACCGACGTAACGGAAGAGAAAAAGCTTGAGGCGCAACTGCTGCGGTCGCAGCGATTGGAGGGTATCGGTACGCTAGCCGGTGGCATCGCCAACGATCTCAATAATGTGCTGACGCCAATTCTTATGTCGATGAGTATGCTCCGGCAGAACGCCACCGACCAAGAGTCTCTCCGCCTGATCGAGGTGGTTGAAAAAAGCGCAGAACATGGCGCCGCTTTGATCCGACAGGTGCTCGCCTTCGCACGGGTGCGGAGGGCGAGAGAATTCAAATTCGACCCGGGATGGTTATTAACGATGTGGTTACGCTGCTGAAGGAAACCCTGCCGCGCGCGGTTGCCTTGGAGATGGCGCTGGCCGACGACCTCTGGTTCGTCTCCGCCAATTCCACTCAGCTCAGCCAGGTTCTCATGAATCTGGGAGTCAATGGCCGCGACGCCATGCCGCGAGGGGGCCGGCTTTGCATCAGTGCCCGCAACGTCACAGTAAGCGAAGCCCTCGCGAAATCCAATCCGGGCGCCCGCTCCGGGCCGCATGTGTTGATTACGGTCATGGACACGGGAAGCGGCATTCCCCCGGAGCTGATCAACCGAATTTTCGATCCATTTTTCACCATCAAAGTTGCGGGCAAAGGCACGGGGCTCGGCCTGTCGACGGCAATGGGCATCATGAAAGGGCACGGCGGCTTCCTGCAGGTGCAAAGCGAGGCCGGGAGGGGCACCGAGTTCAGCTTGTATTTTCCGGCGGTACTCACAGAAGCCGAGGGAGTCGTGAGTACGGGCGTGACCGACTTGCCGCGCGGGCACGGTGAAACTGTGCTGGTGATAGACGACGGGCCGGCGGTGCGGGCGGTGGTGCATGCTCTTTTAAAAGCGCATGGCTACAATTCCTTGATGGCCGCGGATGGACCAAGCGGTCTCGTCCTGTTTCGTGAACATCAGTCGATCGTGAAGGCGGTCATCACCGATATGATGATGCCAGGGATCCAGGGGGCCGGAGGTTATTCGCGAATTGTGGGCCATCAGGCCCGATTGCCGCGTGGTGGCGAGGAGTGGAGTGGTCAGTGAACGCATGGAAATCAGCGAGGAACCAGGCCACCTCGTTCTTTTGCCGAAACCGATGACCGCCGCTGAGCTGTTGAACGCCTTGCAGCGGGTGTTGCCACATCCAGGGTAGCGTCCGGCGTAAAAAACTACTTTTCAATCCAGACCAGGTCGCCAGGTCGGACTTCATCAAACAAGCCTACGATCTCGATATTGTTCATTTGTACACAACCGCTGCTGGTCGGTAGCCCCAGGCAGTGTTCATGGTTCGTGCCGTGGATGTAGATGTAGCGGTCATAAGTATCCACATCGCCCCCGGCATTTAACCCGGGTTCCAGTCCCGCCAGCCAGAGAATGCGGGTGGTAATCAAATTTTTCTCATTTTCCTCGTCGCTGAGTTCGTTGAAATGTTTTCCGATGTTCACGCGGCCTTTGAAGACTGTACCGGGTGGAGCGCCGGCACCGATTTTCTCGGCCACGTGATGCAGGCCGAGCGGGGTGCCGAGGGAGTTTTTTATGCTGGAGGGAGGCCGGCGTGACGTGGAAATGACACAGGAGCGGATCAGGACTTCGTCGTGGTAAAATCCCAGGAGTTGCCGGGCAATGGAAACTGTCATAACCCGCGCTGCCGGCTTGATTCCAAGCGCTGCGCACCTTTCCTTCATACGTTTCAACATTTCATTCACTGTGAGCAATAAAACCTATCGGGTCGGGATCGTCGGGGCCACGGGAGCAGTCGGTCAAGAACTGATTGCTCTTTTGCAGGCCCATGCATTTCCGCTCGCAGAGTTGAGGCCGCTGGCCTCAGCGCGTTCTGCGGGCCGCAGCATCGATTTCGATGGGAAAAAAATAGCGGTACAGGAAGCGACTCCCGATGCCTTTGCCGGTCTCGATCTGGCTTTTTTTGCCGCGGGTACGGCCGTGACCAAGCAGTTAGCGCCGGAAGCGGTCAAGCGTGGCTGTCTGGTCATCGACAAAAGCTCGGCGTATCGGATGGACGTGAATGTTCCGCTGGTTATCCCGGAAATCAACGCCGAGGCCCTTCGCTCGCATCAAGGCATCATCGCCAGTCCCAACTGCTCAACCTCGGTGGCGCTCATGGCGTTGTATCCCTTGCATCGCGCATTCGGGTTGAAGCGCGTTTTCTTCGCCACTTATCAATCGGTTTCGGGAACCGGGGCTGACGCCGTGACGGAATTGGAGTCACAGGTGCGGGCCTATGTCGCCGGGCAGCCGCTGCCGCGCGACGTTTACCCTCATCAGATTTTCCAGAATCTAATTCCGCACATTGATTCGTTTGGTGCCGACGGCTACACCGGCGAAGAGGCAAAAATGCGCGCGGAGACCCGCAAAATTCTCAGTCTGCCAGAGCTCAAGATCTCTGCCACCTGCATCCGGGTGCCGGTGGTTCGCGCCCACTCGGTCGCGATCAACGCTGAATTTGAGCGCGCCGTTTCGGTTGACGCCGCGCGTCAAGCCATCGCTTCGTTCCCCGGCGCTGAGCTCATCGACGAACCGGCGAAAAATGCCTATCCGACGCCTCTGGCCTACAGCCGGAAGGAGAAATGCGGCGTGGGTCGCATCCGGCTTGATACTGCATTTGACAACGGCCTCGCGCTCTGGGTCAGCGGCGACAATCTCTGGAAGGGAGCCGCGCTGAACGCGATTCAGACCGCCGAAAAGATGATCAAGCTGGAGATCCCGCTGCGAGCGTGAAACGGATGATTAGTTGCGTGGTTTACGACCATCCACAGAGTTGCGGTAGTCGCTGTTCGTTAACCCAAGACTTGCGCGAGGGAATGTTGCACAACCCCCCCTTGTATTCTTTGCGGGGAACTCGAATAACTGTAATAATGGCCCGGCAATATTTTTACCGAACCATCCTGGGGAGGGTGGCTGGCATCGTTCTGCTGGCGACTGCAAGCCGTCTCTTTTGGTCGTTGAACGCCATGCACCGGATACTGTGAACGAGCGTTCGGGCGACTGGGCGAACAGCGGTTTGATTGATGTTAATCTCTCGAACAGCTTCGGAAAAATTGCGTGCGCCCATGCCTCTCCTCACTTAGGCGCGCGCGGGGAAAGCCTGATTCAAATGGAAATCCGGGCGAAGGGAGCGGAGTGGCTGCGTAGGGCCGGCGAATGGGGGATGGATGATCCGGTTGAGCGAAAGGACTTTGAGCATGTACTTGAGCCCCGGGCACGGTATTTGCTCTCTTATGCACAGGTGCCCGAACCATTGGGCAAACGAAAAACCGAGGAGGCCGGGCTCCTCTTGCAGCATTTCAGGCTCGGACAATTTCTCGATTACAAGCAAGTCATGAATGTACGGATACAATTTGACGTGACCGAAACTTGGGCTGGTGGCGCCCAGGCTCATTCCGCTGGAATTCCTTTTATTCTGATAGTGACCATCAACGAACGATTAACCAGTCGCGAACGCTTGGTTTAAAATCATTAATCAGCCGCCCTCATCACCGACCTGAAGTGAGCACACCCACGAAGCACGCCATAGCAGATATTTCCCGGGGTGATGCGCAGTCGAAGAGCGGCATGGGCTTGGTGACCTCCGTGTATTATATGCTGAAACCCATCCTGCCGCGCAAACTGCGCTACGCCTTGAGGCGGCTCCGTGCGCACCACAAGATGCGGCGGGCGAAGGATTGGCCAATCATGGAGTCCGCTTCAAAAAAGCCGGCGGGTTGGGCCGGTTGGCCGGAAGGGAAAAGGTTTTCAGTGGTGCTGACTCACGACGTGGAGGGACCGGTGGGACTGGATCGATGCCGCCCGCTCGCGCCTTGGAAAAACGCCTCGGCTTTCTCTCTGCTTTCAATTTCATTCCTGAAGGTCCGTATCGCGTGGACGCAGCGTTGCGGGACGAACTGAAAGGCGACGGTTTTGAGATCGGGGTTCACGATCTTCGGCACGACGGTTCGCTCTACCGTTCCAAGGCGGCTTTCAGCGCAGCCGCCGCTGCCATCAATGGTTATTTCAAGGAGTGGGGTGCGGTTGGTTTTCGCGCAGGGTTCATGTTTCACAATCTCGACTGGCTGAGGTCGCTCGATATCGAATACGATGCTTCCACATTCGATACCGATCCCTTCGAGCCACAGCCAGACGGCGTGGGGACGATCTTTCCGTTTTGGATCGACGGCCACGAGCCGGGCACCGGGTATGTCGAACTTCCCTACACGCTGCCGCAGGATTCCACGCTGTTTCTGATTTTCCGTGACCGGTCGAATCATGTGTGGAAACAAAAGTTGGATTGGATCGCGGCCAATGGCGGCATGGTGTTACTGAACGTGCCTCCGGACTACATGGCGTTTGATTGTCCGGCCCAGGGACTGAGCGAATTTGATTCTGCTCTCTATGAGGAATTTCTCATTTACCTCAAAACGAAGTATGCCGGTAACTACTGGCAGGGATTACCCCGGGAGGTTGCCCGGTATGTGAAGATGCAGCGGCTCAGCTCCGTCCAGCCGCCGGTGTAATCAGCGAGGCCGAAGCTTTCGCCTTGCGCACGTCGCGGCATAACGTTTCGTAGCGGTTCGCACGGACGATTAGCTCAGTTGGTTAGAGCATCTCGTTTACACCGAGAGGGTCGGGGGTTCGAGTCCCTCATCGTCCACCAGCCTTCGTTCGCAGCGCAGCGAGAGCGACGGCTGTACGCCCAAACTCGGCTTGCTGAGTGAAGGCGGTTGGTCCGTTGCGGCTTCGGCACGGCAAGCCCCTGCCGTGCAATCAAACCGTTCCATGAAGTTCATCCTCGCCACGCGCAAAAGCCCCCTCGCTCTCCTGCAGTCCGAGCTGGTGGCCGCGCGATTGCGCGAGAAGATCGCGGGGGCCGAATGCGAACTGCTCAAGCTGGTAACCACGGGTGATCGGCAGGCGGAATGGTCGTTGAGCAAGCAGGGTGGCAAGGGGCTTTTTACCGCCGAACTGGAACAGGCGTTGCTGCGGGGCGAAGCCCACGTGGCGGTGCACAGTTGCAAGGATTTGCCCGGCGATAATACGCCGGGTCTCGCTGTCGCCGGTTTTTTGCCGCGCGAGGATGTGCGCGATGTGCTCGTCCTCCGCGAAGGCGTAATCGCACCCACGACCATTGCGACGGGCAGTCCACGCCGGCAGTTGCAGATCAAACGGCTTTTTCCTAATGCGTCCTTCACCGAAATTCGGGGAAATGTGGACACCCGCTTGAAAAAAATCGCCGGTGGCCTGGCTGATGCCACGATCCTGGCTGCCGCGGGTATGAACCGGCTGGGCATTCACGGCTGGCCGGGGCTTTTTTTTCGTCCGTTGAGCTTCTCCGAGAGCGTCCCGGCGGTCGGGCAGGGAGCGATTGCGGTGCAGTGCCGCACGGCAGAAGCCTCGCAGTTTGCCGCCGCGCTGGATGCGGCTACCGCGCGGGACGTCGAGATCGAACGGGCCATCCAAGCCGCAGTCGGCGGCGGCTGTCAGATCGCGTTTGCCGCGCACGTGGTTGGCGGCATCTTGCATTTCTTCCATGAAAAAACCGGCATTCGCACCCAGCCCTTGATCCCGACCGACTATGCAAATCCGGCGAATGCAGCCACGCGCCTCCTCAATGAATTGAATTTCCATGTTTGAATCCAAATCCGAATCCCTTACCGGCCGCCGCATTGTTGTCACCCGCCCGCGCGACCAGGCGGGTGAATGGCGCCGGACCTTGGAGGCCTTGGGCGCAACTGTGATCGACCTGCCTTTAATCCAGGTAAAGAAAGACGTGAATCTGGACACGCTCACCGAGGTCTTGGGCGGCTTCGGCAGCTACGAGTGGGTGATCTTCACCAGTGTTAATGGCGTAAAGTTTTTCTTCGAGGAATTTCGCCGCGTCCACGATGACATCCGGGCCTTCGGACTTGCGCGCATCGCCGTGGTGGGCGAGGCAACCGCCGCTGCCGTGCGGGAACTTCATTTGCGGGTCGAACTTCAACCCAAAAAAGCCAGCGGCGAGGAACTCGCCAAAGAATTAATCGCGCGTGAATCCATGGACAGCGCCAAGATCCTCGTTGTGACCGGCAACCTGAACCGCGAAATTCTTGTGCAGAAGCTGGAAGAAGATCGGGCCATCGTCGACTGCCTCCCCGTTTATAAAACCGAGGAAACTGATCTCGCGAATGATCCCCTCGCCGGTGATTTTCGGGCGAACGGGGCTGATGCCATCCTGTTTGCCAGCCCGTCGGCGGTACAGTCGTTCTTCGATCAGGCCGCAGTCCTCAAACTGGCCCCGAAGGCGCGTCGTCCGCTTGCCGGGAGCATCGGTGCCACTACCACCGCGACCATGAAGCAGCTCGGTTTGCCGGTGGATTTCGAGGCTGACGCACCCAGCCTGGAATTATTGGTGGAAGCACTGCTTAAGCGTCTAACCGCTAAAACAGCCTGATTTTCCACCCATGAAGGGACGGATTGAATTTACGGCCAATTAGTGTGGAGTAGCCGTTTCAAAAATGAAGGTACCTTTTCTCGATCTCAAGCTGCAGCATCAGGCCATCCGCGCTGAAGTGCTTGACGCTCTCGCCGACACCTACGACGCCACGCGCTTTTGCCTCGGCAAGGACGTGGAGGATTTTGAAAAAGCTTTCAGTTCCACGCTAGGCTATCCGCGCGCACTCGGAATGAACAGCGGCACCTCTCCGCTGCATCTGGCTTCAATCTGCGGTGGCTTTGGTCCTGGAGAGGAAGTGATCACGACGCCGTTCACCTTCGCGTCCAGTTGCTGGGGCATCAGCTATGTGGGCGCTACTCCCGTGTTCGTGGATATCGATCCTGACACTTGGTGCATCAGTCCGGAAGCAATCACCCAAGCCATTACGTCCAAAACCAAGGGGATTGTGGTCGTCCATATTTTCGGTCAGCCGGCGCGAATGGACGAGATCATGGCCCTCGCCCGCCAGCACAAGCTGTTCGTCGTCGAGGATTGCGCGCAGGCCGTCGGTGCGGAATACCAAGGGAAGCCGGTGGGCAGCATCGGCGACTGCGGGACCTTCAGCTTTTACCCGACCAAGAATCTCGGTGCTTGTGGCGAGGGTGGGGCGTTTGTCTCGAAACATGCCGCCGTGATGGACCAGGCCCAGCTGCTGCGCGTGCACGGTTCTCCGAAACGCTACACCCATACCGAGGTCGGTTTTAATTTCCGCATGGATGGTTTCCAAGGCGCGGTGCTGAACATCAAGCTCAAGCTGCTCTCGCAATGGACGGCCCGGCGTCGCGCGATCTCCGCGATGTATCGTGCCGGCATCAAGCGTTCCGATGTCCAATTGCCTGTCGTGCCGTCTTACGGCGAATCGGTCTGGCACCAGTTCACGCTGCTGCATCCGCAGCGCGACGCGTTGCGAGTGCATCTGGAAAAATGGGGGGTGGGGACCGAGATCATTTATCCCGGCCCAATGCATCTGCAGCCGTGCTACGCGTCACTTGGCTACAAGCCGGGCAGCATTCCCGTCGCGGAAAACACGAGTGCCCGTTGCGTCAGCCTGCCAATTTTCCCCGAGCTCACCGACGAGCAAATTAAACACGTGATCGCGGCCGTGAACTCGTTCGCTTGATGGATGCCGCGGGGCAGCTCGCGCAAGTCAATATCGGGCGGATTCGCGCCCCGATGAACGATCCGGTCATGGCGGAGTTTGCGGCTGCACTAATCGACGTCAATGGCCTCGCGGAGCAGAGCCCGGGATTTGTCTGGCGCCTGAAGGACGGCAGCGGTGATGCCACATCCATTCAGGCATTTCCTGATCCCTTGATTGTGGTCAACATGTCTGTTTGGCAGGATGTCCTTTCGCTGCAGAATTATGTGTACCGCACGATGCACGGGCGCTTTTTTGCTCGGTGGCAGTCGTGGTTTGAAAAATACGACGGCGCCCACGTGGCCCTGTGGTGGATTCCCGCCGGACATATCCCGGCGGTGGCGGAAGCGAAAGAACGGCTGGCCATTATTACCGCTCGCGGTCTGTCGGCGGATGCTTTCACTTTTCGTGAGGCTTTTCCGCCACCACCCCATTCCGATTCTCCATGATCAACGGCGTCCGACTCAAAGTTTGTGGCCTCACCTCGCTGGTGGATGCCGACGCGGCTGATGCAGTCGGGGCCGACTATCTCGGATTTATTTTTTATCCAAAATCGCCCCGCTTCGTTTCCCACCTCCAGTACAAGGCGATGCAGGAGCGCCTGCCACCGCGCAAACGCGTTGCCGTGTGCGTGGAACCGACGGTAGAGGAACTGGGGAAACAGACGGAACTCGATTTCGATTTCTTCCAGATTCATTTCAATCCGCAGACCCCGGTTGAGGTGGTCGCTTCATGGGCAAAGACAGTGGGTGTCGCGCGCCTGTGTCTGGCTCCTCGCCTGCCTCCTGGCTTGGATATTGATCCGGAGGTGCTCCCGTTGGCGGAGACTTTCCTGCTCGACACTTTCCATCCCGAGAAAATGGGCGGCACCGGCGCGACCGGCGACTGGGCGAAATTCAAACACTACCAGCAAACTTACGCGAGCAAGCACTGGATTCTTTCCGGCGGTCTGAATCCGGAAAACATCGCCGAAGCCGTGTCCTCCACGGGGTCGAAGTTCATCGACGTGAACAGCGGAGTGGAACAAGCCCCCGGGATCAAAAGCCCCGCGAAGTTAAAAGCCCTCGTGCTGGCCCTGCACAATGCGACCAAGCAGGATAATCCGTCGTATCGCTGATTTTTGAAGGCGCGAACAGTCGGCCCTGCGCGGGCCCAAGTTAGCGTGCAGGTTTGCGCTGGTTTTTCCCGCCATTCACCAGCCACCACGTGCTCCCGATGATGAGGGCGAGGCCACCGGCATATTCCAAGTGATGCAATGGCACTCGGGTTTTGCCGTCGAGACCGGTCTTTATCTGGGACAAACCGGTCGATGTTTTTCCCGCCAGCGACACCCCCCGGCCATAGCCGGCGTAAAGGAGCCACAAGCCCGCGAAAAGTGCGATGATTGCGATCAGCAGCTGGACGAATCGATTCACAAAAGTGTTTCGGCGAAAAAGGGGAGGGCTGCAGGCGAAACGTGACTGTCGCGGCAAGAAGCTCAGAATCCCGGCATACTGCCCTTGCCCTTCATCTGTTCCATTTGGCGCATAAGTTTCTTCTGATTCCCGCCCTTCATCATCTTCATGAGCTTCTGCATTTGCTCGAATTGTTTGATGAGTTGGTTCACCTCGAGGACTTTCACGCCGGCGCCTTTGGCGATGCGGATGCGGCGGTTGCCATTCAAAATGGCGGGCTTTCTCCGCTCCTGAATCGTCATAGAGTAAATAATGGCTTCAGTGCGGGCCATCTGTTTCTCGGAATCATCCGGGAGCTGCACGCCGCTCATGCCGGGCATCATGCCCATGATCGACTGCATCGAGCCCATTTTTTTCACCTGCTGCATCTGCGCGAGGAAGTCTTCCAGATTGAAGTCCGCCTTGCGCATCTTCTCGGCCATGCGCTCGGCTTCCTTCTGATCAATATTCTCCTGCGCGCGTTCGACGAGCGACACGACGTCGCCCATGCCGAGTATGCGCGAGGCCAGGCGGTCGGGATAAAAAATCTCGAAGTCCGCGGTTTTTTCGCCGACGCCGATAAACTTGATTGGCACGCCGGTGACCGACTTGATCGAGAGCGCTGCGCCGCCGCGCGCATCACCGTCGAGCTTCGTGAGGATGAG